>JAZLJI010000035.1:0-31683 GCA_045617825.1 Lachnospiraceae bacterium | reverse complement strand
TTCCACGGCTGCCATGGCCTTCATGTAGGCGACGGCCTTCTCCCGCAGCGCGTTCATCCCCCGGACGGGGGCGGCGGGTTCGGTGGTCTGCTCGGTAGGGGCCTCGGTCGTGCCCTCCGTGGGGGCTGCGGTCTGCTCCGTGGGGGCCTCGGTCGTCTGCTCCGCGGGAGCTTCCGTGGAAGCGGCAGGGCTTCCGCCGCAGGCTGCCAGAGAAAGCAGCAGGCAGAGCGTCAGCAGCAGAGCGCTGAGCCGGATCGCGTTGTTCTTCATGAGTGATCTCCTAAATACGTCTTCTTGATTTTTTCGGCGGTCCGGGGCTTATTTCAGCATATCCCGGATATCGGACAGGCGCATCAGAGCGGCGGCCAGGGTCTCGTCCTTCTTGGCGAAATGCAGCCGGACGATGTGGTTCACGTCCTCCATGAAGAAGGAAGAGCCGGGCACGCAGGCCACGCCGATCTTCTTCGTCATTTCCTCGCAGAACTCCACGTCCGTCTGGCCCTTCTTCATGAAGGGAGCGATGTCCGCCAGGATGAAGTAGGTGCCCTCGGGGCTGCTGAAGGGGATGCCGATGTCCTCCAGGCCCTGGGTGAAGAGGGTCTTCATGTGCGCGTAGTGCGCCTGGAATTCGGTGTAGTAGCTGTCGGGCATTTCCAGACCAACCACGGCGGCCTCCATTAAGGGAGAGGCGGCGCCCACGGCGTTGAAATCGTGGTACTGCTTGATGCGGTCCATCAGATGCTTGGGCGCGATGGCATAGCCCAGACGCCAGCCGGTGATGGAATAGGTCTTGGACAGGGAGGAGCAGGAAACGGTGCGCTCCCACATGCCGGGCAGGCTGTTCATGTAGATATGCTTCCGGCCGTCGAAGACGATGTGCTCATAGACCTCGTCCATGATGGCGTAGACGTCGTATTTGATGCAGAGGGAGGCGATGAAGCTCATTTCCTCCTGGGTGAAGACACGTCCGCTGGGATTGGCCGGGTTGCAGATCAGGATCGCCTTGGGGTTCTGCTTGAAGGCATCCTCCAGCACGTTGAAGTCGAAGCGGAAGGTGGGCGGGACTAACGGCACGTAGATGGGCTCGCAGGAGGCGAAGAGGGTCTGCGCGTGATAGTTCTCAAAATAGGGGCTGAAGATGATGATCTTGTCCCCGGGATTGGTCAGGGCGAAGAGGGTGTCCACCATGGCCTCGGTGGAGCCGATGGTCACGACGCATTCGGTCTCAGGGTCCAGGGTCCGGCCCATGAAGCGGCCGCATTTGGCGCAGAGGGCCCGGCGGAAGTTGGGAGCGCCCATGGTGATGGGGTACTGGTGAGGGCCCAGCGGGGCGATCTCGGCCAGCCGGTCGGTCATGGCCTTGGGCGGATCGAAATCCGGGAAGCCCTGTGCCAGGTTGATGGCATCGTTGGCGATGGCGATACGGGTCATCCGGCGGATGACGGAATCGGTGAACAGCGCATTCTTTCTGCTTAATTCTTTCATAGTACACCTCGTTTCTTCTCGGAAGATCCCGCCCGGGGGGGCGGAGCATATTCAGTGGAGGCCGATGTCCTCGGCGTTTGCCGGCGGGAAGCCGCTGGCCTTAAGGACGGCGCGGGCCTTTTCCTCATCCATCTTCATGACCATGTAGGCCTTGCCGTCCCGGCCGCCGAAGATGGAGTACATGTATTCCACGTCCACCCCGGCCTCGGCCAAAAGGTTCAGGATGCGGAACAGTCCGCCGGGCTCGTCCGGAACGGTGACCGCGGCGACCTTGCCGACGGAGTAGATGAAGCCGCTCTCCGCCAGGACCCTGCAGGCCAGCTCGCTGTCATCGGCGATGAGTCTCAGCACCCCGTAGTCGGCGGTCTCGGCGATGTTCAGGGCGCGCAGATTCACGCCCTCTCGGAACAGCACGCCGGTGATCTCTGCCAGCTGTCCGGGGCGGTTTTCCAAAAATACAGAAATCTGAGTGACTGCCATAGCCTCCTCCTTAGAATACCCGTTTGTCGATGATGCGGACGGCCTTGCCCTCGCTGCGGGCGATGGACTTGGGGGCCACCAGCCGGACCTTCACGTGGATGCCCAGCATGGATTTGAGGCCTGCCACCAGCGATTTCTCCCGCTCGGTGATCTTGGCCAGGGAGTCGGAGAAATGCTCCTGAGGCATTTCCACCAGCAGGTCGATGGTATCGGTGTTGTTCACCCGGTCCAGAATGATCTGGTAGTTGGCGGAATAGCCCTGCTCCATCAGGACGGCCTCGATCTGGGAAGGGAAGACGTTGACGCCCTTCACGATCATCATGTCGTCGCTGCGGCCTCGGGGCTTCTGCATCTTGATGTGCGTGCGGCCGCAGGAGCATTTCTCGCGGTAGAGCACGCAGATGTCCCGGGTGCGGTAGCGCAGCAGCGGGAAGGCCTTCCGGTCCAGCGCGGTAAATACCAGCTCGCCCTCGGTCCCCTCGGGCAGCACCTCGCCGGTGTCCGGGTCGATGATCTCCGCCAGGAAATGGTCCTCGTTGATGTGCATGCCGCTCTGGGCGCTGCATTCGAAGGCCACGCCGGGGCCGGAGAGCTCCGTCAGTCCGTAGATATCAAAGGCCTTGATGCCCAGCTTCAGCTCCAGGTTCCGGCGCATTTCCTCGCTCCAGGCCTCGGCGCCGAAGATGCCGGCCTTCAGTCTGATCTTGTCCTTTAAGCCCCGCTCGGTGACGCACTCCGCCAGGTAGGCGGCGTAGGAGGGCGTACACATCAGGATCGTGGAGCCCAGATCCTCCATGAACTGCAGCTGGCGGTCCGTGGAGCCGGAGCTCATGGGCAGCGTGGTGCAGCCCACCCGGGTGGAGCCGCCGTGCAGCCCCATGCCGCCGGTGAACAGGCCGTAGCCGTAGCAGATCTGGCAGATATCGTCCTTGTCTCCTCCCGCGGCCACGATGGCCCGGGCGGTGCAGTCATCCCAGAACTCCAGGTCCTCCTTGGTATAGAAGCCCATGACCCTCTTGCCGGTGGTGCCGGAGGTGGAGTGGACCCGCACCACGTCGGTGAGAGGCACGGCCAGCAGGCCCATGGGATAGGTGTCCCGAAGGTCCGCCTTGGTGAGGAAGGGCAGCTTGTACAGATCCTCCGTGCCGCGGATATCCTCGGGGCGGACGCCCTTTTCCTCCATCTTGGCCCGATAGTAGGGCACGTGCTCCCAGACGTGGCGGACCTGAGCGGTCAGCTTTTCGTCCTGTATCCTTTTCAGCTCCTCCACGGGAGAGCATTCGATCTCTTTCTGAAAATACCGTTCCATTGGCTTATCCCCCTGCCGCGCAGATCAGCCCTGCTGTCCCGCAGCAAAGGCCTTCAGATTCATGTCCAGGAATTTCTCCGGAACGCTGGCTCTGATGCCCGCCTGCCATTCCTCTTCGGTAAAATCAAAGTATTTCGCCAGTCGGCCCATCAGCACCAGGTTGACGGCCTTGGCGGAGCCGGCCTCCTGGGCGGGGGTGAGGGCGTCGAAGGCGTCCAGACGCTCCCCCAGCTTCGCAGCTAATTTGCCGGAAAGGTCCTCGGGATAGGCGGCGGCGCCGGTGATTACGGGCATGGGATTGATCTCCTGGGTGTTGGTGATCATCACGCCCTGCGGGGCCAGATATTCCAGCCAGCGGGCGGCCTCCAGCATCTCAAAGGAAAGGATATAGTCGGCCTCGCCCTTATCCACGATGGGAGAGTAGACCTTGTCGCCGAAGCAGACGTAGGTGACCACGCTGCCGCCGCGCTGGCTCATGCCGTGGACCTCGCTGACCTTCACGTCCAGGCCCCGGGCCAGCAGCATCCGGCCCAGCAGCTTGCTGGCCAGCAGCGTGCCCTGGCCGCCGACGCCTACGATCATCATTTTAGTGGTTTTCATGGCTTTTTCCCCCTTCTTATTTCAGTGCGCCCAGACGGCACAGCTGGGTGCAGACGCCGCAGCCGGTGCAGAGGGTGCTGTCGATCTGGACCTTGCCGTCCTTCATGGAGATAGCCGGGCAGCCGATGGCTATGCAGCTCCTGCAGCCGACGCATTTGTCGGTGTCAGGGGTGAGCGGGCCGGGGTGCTTCACGCTCTTTAACAGGGCGCAGGGTCTCCGGGAAATGATCACGGAGGCCTCGGGCGCCGCCAGCTCTTCCTTCACGGCAGCGTCGCAGGCGGCCAGATCGTAGGGATCCACCACCCTTACGCGGCGGATGCCCACGGCCCGGCAAAGGGTCTCCAGATCGATCTTGGTGCAGGGGTCGCCCTTCAGGTTCCGGCCGGTGCAGGGGTTCTGCTGGTGGCCGGTCATGCCGGTGATGGAATTGTCCAGAATGATGACGGTGGAATGAGACTCGTTATAGGCGACGTTCACCAGACCGGTGATGCCGCTGTGCATGAAGGTGGAGTCGCCGATCACGGCCACGGTATCCTTCGCGCTGTCCTCGCCGGTGGCCTTGTTGAAGCCGTGGAGAGAGGAGACGGAGGAGCCCATGCAGATGGTGCTGTCCATGGCGCCCAGAGGTGCCAGCGCGCCCAGGGTATAGCAGCCGATGTCGCCCAGGACTCTCAGCTTATTCTTCTTTAAGGTGTAGAACATGCCTCTGTGCGGGCAGCCGGCGCACATCACGGGAGGTCTCGCGGGAACGTTTTCCCCGACGCTCTGTCCGGAAAGGGCACCGTCTCCCAGCTTCTCGCGGATCAGGTTCTGGCTGAATTCGCCCAGAGGCCCGAAGAGCTCCTTGCCCTTCACGTCCTTGAGCCCCAGGTTCCGGCAGTGGGTCTCGATGATGGGATCCAGCTCCTCCACCACGACGACGGTCTTCACGGAGGCGGCAAAGTTCAGGATCAGGTTCTCGGGCAGCGGGTTGACCATGCCCAGCTTGAGCACGGGGTACCGGTCGCCCAGAGCTTCCTTGACGTACTGGTAGCTGGTGGAAGAGGTAATGATGCCGATGGAGCTGTCCTTACCGTCCTCGATGCGGTTGAACCAGCCGCAGTCCGCCAGGGCCGCCAGATTCTTCGTGCGCTCCTCGACCAGCGGATGACGCTTGATGGCAAAGCCGGGCATCATCACGTATTTGGCCGGCTGTTTTTCATAGGGAACAGTGGGAGGGCAGTTCCGGTCGCCCAGCTCCACCACGCTCTGGGAATGGGCCACCCGGGTGCACATCTTGATGATGACGGGGGTGTCGTATTCCTCGGAAAGATCGTAGGCCAGGGAGACGAATTCCAGCGCCTCGGCGGAATCGGAGGGCTCTAACATCGGCAGCTTGGCCGCGATGGCGTAGTGCCGGGAGTCCTGCTCGTTCTGGCTGGAGTGCATCCCGGGATCGTCCGCCACGCCGATGATCATGCCGCCGTTTACCCCCGTATAGGAAAGAGTGAACATGGGATCGGCCGCCACGTTCATGCCCACGTGCTTCATGCCGCAGAAGCTGCGTTTGCCGGCCAGAGAGGCGCCGAAGGCGGATTCCATGGCGACCTTCTCGTTGGGCGCCCATTCCGCGTAGATCTCGTCATATTTGGCCGCTTCCTCGGTGATCTCCGTGGAAGGGGTGCCGGGATAGCTGGAGACGAAGCTGCAGCCCGCCTCGTACAGGCCCCTGGCAAAGGCTTCATTGCCTAACATCAGTGTTTTCATCTGTAGTTCCTCCTTCGAGGCCCCGCTGCGCGAGGCTTTATCTGAAAAGGTCAGTGGGTATCAAAAGAGATATCGCGAAAATCGGCTTTTAAATATAATCATCAGGATCGATCCGATAGTTGACCGTTCCTCCCAACATCGGTAATAAAAAATCTGCAGAACGGTAAATGCCTGTAATGGTATAGTGACCTTTCGTGCTGCGATCGTAGTTGATTCGGATCGCCCCATCGACCAAGACATGAATAGTACTGATCGTTTCTCTCCCTTGTGTATAAAGACTCTCTATCATTTCATCTGACAGGAGATCATATCCTTGCTGATATATTTCAGCTATGGGATCAATTCGCTTGACTTCCTCCAGTGTATCACCTTCACTGATATGATCAAAGTCTTTCATGCAGAGAGACTTTTTCATCATGACCGGGAATCCTTTGGAGAGTCTGTACCCGTCGCTCTCATAGAAAAAAACGAATACCCGTGTGCCGCCATCAGTATCGTATCCTAAATAAAGAGAATCATTCCCGGGATTCTTTACGGTTCCGATTATTTGCGGAGGATATGTATTTACTATAGCGTCAAACGTGTTATAACCGATTGAAAAACTCAAAAAATAATCCATATCGCGGCAAAATGAAAAGCACTCATTGGTAAATAAGAACTCATTTTGCGGATAGCACGGGACATCGGCTTTCTTGATCGACGCAATGTCCGGTATGTTGTCAGTACTGGATGATTCGGCCATCTGCGTCGTGTCATCATCCCCGATAAGAGAAGAAGACTGACATCCGGAAAGAAAAAGCAAACTGAAAATTATTAACAGACATACTATGCGCATACTCATTGCAACATCCTGTGTTTAGCCTGATACTTTATAGTAGACGGGCGAACTGTAATAAAAGTTGTTTTGTACGAGTTCTCCATAATCCCACATTGTCCACGGGGTATTTATTGGATTGAAATCGTTATTGGTGTTTGGTACGATTCTTGACGGAAGATATCCCCGTTTGTCTGCCCATGAACCATCACCTAATTGCATCCACCAATGATAGTCGAAGACATCATTCCACGGATTAAGTCCGAGATCAATTTGTCCATTATTGTTGGAATCTATATATCCGACTCTTAATACTATTCTGTATTGTGACGAGGGATCGATAGTAGAATTGTAGTTTGCTATTTCAGTAGCATTGATGCCATGTGCAGACATGAATGCATTAGACTTGTTTTTAACTAAGGTTAATAACTCTGATATGTTGGAGCAGCTATTCAGCTCATAGAAGGATATGACTAACTTTATCCTGTCAACAAAATCGTTATATCCCCAAGCATAGCCAGCGCAATTAATCTGATTTGTACAATAATCAATTTTATTATAGCTTTTATTAGTAATTGTATGTGGGATAGAATAATTCGGCCAATTTGTAATGCAATCACTTGTTGCATTGTAATCTCTGCATACAGGTACATTCACTTCAAGAATGACTCCAGAACCGTCATAGTGAGTACAAGTATAGGTAACGGCGCATGTCCGTAAGCTATCGGTTTTACTATATGACACGCTTTGAGGAATATAATATGAGTTATTTGTAACATTCGCAATCTGAAAATAAGAAAACGACGGAGTACCATAATAACGCCATGTAGGCGAAATAGTCATATCAGACTGCATTACGAAGGCATAATTTCCGCTGGGATCCTTTCTTGCCTGAATACTGGTAACAGTGTCCGCTGATTTTGTTCCTGCAACTTGGCTTCCTGCGGCAGAACTAAAAGAAGTAGAGTCGATGATCACAGACGGGTCAAGGACGGAATCAAAGTATGATCCGCTTGGGGGAAGCGTAATAGAGCATTCCGTAAGCTCTCCCTTTTCCCACTTGATATCACCAAACTGTGATAATTTCTCTTTTGTCTCCGCATTGAACCGGATGCTTTCCTCAATGCTTTGCCTTAAAGAACGTTCATAATCTTCAAGCCCAATCGTCAGAGGGGAGCGGCATCGGCCCTTTTCGATTTCCTCATAGGCAATCGACATGGAAAAACCGTATTCTTCATTGAGCTTGTCGATTATCGCCTGATAGGGAGCAAACGCGTCATTACCAGTATCTATAGATGCCGTGACTTTTTTGCCGGCAGCATCAACGTCCACGGCGTGGACAGTACCGGACAAGAAATACAAGAAGCAAACGCATAAAGAAAGTAAAAAGTAACAGAGTTTTTTGTGCATAATAATTTCTCCTAATATGGATGGCTTTCAATGCCGATGATAACAATAGGCTGCGCTTTTATTTTACCCCATGATCTGCATTTCTACAAGACGCCCGTGGCAGTATTTTTCACGCAGGACGGGTTTTTCGATCTTGCCGGTGGGGTTGCGGGGCACTTTTTCGAAGATGATGTGCCGGGGCCTCTTGTATTTCGGCAGACCCATGCAGAAGTAGCGGACCGCCTCCTCGGTCAGGGACACGCCCTCCTTCAGCTCGATCACCGCCAGCGTGGCCTCGCCCAGCCGCTTATCCGGCACGCCGATCACGGCCACGTCCTTGATGCAGTCGTGGGCGCGCAGGAAGTCCTCGATCTGGACCGGGTAAATGTTCTCTCCGCCGCTGATGATCACGTCCTTCTTGCGGTCCACCAGCCAGAGGAAGCCGTCGCTGTCCCGCTTGGCCATATCGCCGGTCCAGAGCCAGCCGCCCTTCAGGATCTCCGCGGTGGCCTCGGGGTTCTTGTAGTACTCCAGCATCAGGCCGGGGCCCTTCACGGCCAGCTCGCCGACCTCGCCGTCCGGGACCTCGTTTCCGGCCTCGTCCACCACCTTGGCCTCCCAGCCGAAGCCGGCTTTGCCGATGGCGCCGACCTTATCGAGGTTGCCCAGACCAAGATGCACGCAGCCGGGGCCCAGGGACTCGGACAGACCGTAGTTGGTATCGTAATCGTGGTGCGGGAAATACTTCATCCAGCGGTGGATCAGGCTGGGCGGCACGGGCTGAGCGCCGATGTGCATGAGCCGCCACTGATCCAGCAGGTAATCCGACAGGGCGATGCGGCCGCTTTCGATGGCGTCCAGGATGTCCTGGGCCCACGGCACCAGCAGCCAGACGATGGTGCATTTTTCCTCGGTGACGGTGCGGAGGATCCACTCGGGCTTGATGCCCCTGAGGATGACGGCCCGGCTGGCGGACAGCAGAGAGCCGAACCAGTGCATCTTGGCGCCGGTGTGGTACAGGGGCGGGATGCAGAGGAACACGTCCTCGCGGGTCTGCTTATGGTGCGCCTGCTCGGTGACGCAGGAGGCGTACAGGCCGCTGTGCTTATGCAGGATGGCCTTGGGGAAGCCGGTGGTGCCGGAGGAGAAGTAGATGGCGGCATAGTCGTCATCCTTGAGCTCCACGGGCGGCTGGGAAGAGGAGCAGAAGCCCATCATCCTCGTGCAGTCCTCGGCAAAGTCCGGCGTCTGCTTGCCGACGAAGAACCAGTATTTCATGAGGGGCAGGGTGCCTACCACGCCGGAGAGCCGCTCGATGAATTCCGGCCCGAAGACCAGGACCTCCACGTCGGCCAGCTCCAGACAGTATTTGATCTCGTCGCCGGAGTAGCGGTAGTTCATGGGGACGACGATGCAGCCGGATTTCAGGATACCGAAGTAGATGGGCAGGAATTCCAGACAGTTGGTCATCAGGATCCCCACCTTGGTGCCCTTCTTCAGGCCGCGGGAGAGCAGCAGATTGGCAAAGCGGTTGGCCTTCCGCTCAAAATCCGCCCAGGTCATCTCCCGGCGGTAGGGGGCGTCGGGCGTCGCCAGCTCGATCAGCTGAGCCTCCCGCCAGGTCCCGGCGTTATCGCGTTCCTCGGAGGGGCTGACCTCCACCAAGGCTACCTCGGAGCCGTACAGTCTCGCGTTGCGCTCCAATAATTCCGTAATGATCATGATCGTTCCTTTCCGCGGCGGACCAAATAAAAAACGCCCCCGCACAAGCTATTGTACAGAGGACGATAAAATACCGTGGTACCACCTCTATTCACTCCCGCAGGAGCCTCATCGGGCACTTCATGCCCCAGCGCGATATCGGGCGCACCCGTCTTGCCCTACTGAGGTCTCCCGTTCAGGCAGCTGCTCCGGGGGGTATTCCGCTTCCGTTTCCGCTGCCTCACACCGCCCGGCAGTTCTCTGAAGGACCTTTCGGAAGAGTACTTTTCCCCTTCAACGCATTAAAGCATCACGGGGGCTATTGTAGCGCATTTGCGGAAAATGTCAAGAGAAAAAAGCGAAAAATGTGAGCGGAGGGCACCCTCGGGCTTCGCACGCGGGCAGGCAGCAGATCCTCGCACAGCCGCAGGCAGGGGCTGCCCTGCGGCAGCCCCCCCCTGCGCATTTGCCGGAGAGCATTTCTCCGGGCATCTGCCTGAGCGCTTATTCCTCCACCTTGACCGTGGCGTCCAGCTTCATGCCGTCCACGCTGCCGTCGGTGGTGATGTTCAGGTTCCGGTTCACCTTGGCGTCATAGGTCTCGGCCTTCATGATGTCCACGATGTCCAGACCGGTGACCTCCTTCACGGTCTCCATGGTCTTGGCCAGGACGCTGGGCACGTAACCGCCCATGCTGTCCACGCCGCTGCCGTTCCCGGCGCCGTCGATGATGGTCACCTTGTCGATGCTGGCCAGAGGTCCGGCGATGGCACCGGCCATCTCGGGCAGGGCCTTGACGATCATTTCCATCATGGCGGCCTGGCCGTATTTCTTCATGGCCTCGGCCTTCTTCTCCAGGGCCTCGGCTTCGGCTATACCCTTGGCCTCGATGGCTCTTGCTTCGGCCTCACCGATGGCGGCGATACCTTCGGCCTCCTTGGCTCTGGCGTAGAGCTCGGCCTCGGCCTGGGCCTTCCGGGCCTCGGCGGCCTTCTCGGCTTCGAATTTGTCGGCTTCGGCCTTCCGCTGACGCTCGAACAGCTCGGCCTCGGCGCGCTGCTGGCGGGCGAATTTCTCGGCCTCGGCCTTCTTCTTGATCTCGGCCTCCAGGGTCTGCTCGGTGACCTCCACGTCCTTGCGCTTCAGCTCGATCTCGCGTTCCTGCTTGGCGATGTTGGCGTTGGCATTGGCGACCTCGATGGTCTTCCGCTGTTCCTGCTGCTGGATGGAGTAGGCGGCGTCGGCCATGGCCTGCTTGATATCGGACTCCTGCTTCAGCTCGGCCTGGCGGATGCGCAGCTCGTTCTGGCGGGCGGCGATCTCGGTCTCGGCGGCTACCTGGGCTTCATTGGCCAGGCGCTTGGCCTCTGCCTCGGCAATGGCCACGTCCTTCTCGGCCTGGGCCTTTGCGATGGAGGCGTCCTTCTGGATCTGGGACATGTTGTCCTGGCCGAGGGCGATGATCAGGCCCTTCTCATCCTCGATCTTCTGGATGTTGCAGGAGATGATCTCGATACCCAGGGCGTTCATATCCATCTGGGCCTTGGACTGCATTTCGTCACCGAACTTCTTCCGGTCGGTGTTCAGTTCCTTTAATTTAACGGTACCGATGATCTCACGCATGTTACCCTGGAGAGAATCGGTCAGCGCCTCGATGATCTGGTGCTCGCTCATGTTCAGGAAGTTCTTCATGGCGATCTTGATGCCCTCGGGGTCGGTCTTCACCCGGACCTTGGCGACGGCGTCGATATCCACACCGATGAAGTCCAGGGTGGGCACGTAGCCGTTGGTCTTGATGTCGATGCTGACCTGCTTCAGAACCAGTACGTCTTTCCGTTCCAGGAAGGGGATCTTGATACCGGCACGGCCGATCAGGATCTTAGGCTCCCGCTTCATACCGGAAATGATATAGGCCCTGTCCGGCGGCGCTTTTACGTAGCCGACGGCAATAACGATGGCCAGAATAAGGATGGCGGCCACGATGGCAAAGAGGGCGCCGGGTGTCAGGGATGCTACCAGTAGAGCTTTCATAGGGACCTCCTTTTTGGTGTCTATTGGTTTGTTGGGAAAAGCATAGCACAGTCCGGAGCTTTGGAAAAGGGTCATCGGAAAGAAATAGCGGCTGTATTTCGCTTTTTTTGCCAAATTAGGATTCCTGTGCTATAATGAGGCAAACGAAGAGGAGGACTTCATAGCTATGGGAAAGAAATCCACCAGAGAAAATAAAAACATTTATCAGCTCAGCCGTGAGAAGCTGGAGCTTACCCGTGATGGCGCGGAGGAACTGCTGCCCGGCATGACCGCGGACCGCATCGAGAAGATCGAGAGCGGGAAGGTCACCGCCCATCCGGAGGAGATCCTGCTGATGCAGGAGGGCTACGGCAACCCCGAGCTTTATAATTATTACTGTACGCACGAATGCCCCATCGGCAGACGCTACGTGCCGGAGGTGCGGCTCCGGGATATTTCCAAGATCTCTCTGGAGGTGCTGGCTTCGCTGAACGCGCTGGAGGCCCAGAAGAACCGGCTGGTGGATATCACCGTGGACGGGGTCATCAGCGAGGACGAGAAGGCGGACTTCGACGCGATCAGAGAGCGGCTGAGAAGCATCGCGGAGACCGCGGCGGCGCTGGATATGTGGATGGAGGCTCAGACGACTCATGAAAAACAGTAACGACAGCGACTTTTCCCAGGGGAAGGTCTCTTCCGCCGTGATCCGGCTGGGCCTTCCCATCATGGTAGCGGAACTGGTACACGTTCTGTATAATTTAGTGGACCGGATGTATATCGGCCACATCGAGGGCAGCGGGACCCTGGCGATGACCGGCCTGGGGATCGCCCTGCCGCTGATCACGCTGATCAATGCCTTCGCGCAGCTCTGCGGACAGGGCGGCGTGCCCCTGTCCTCCATCGCCCGGGGCGAGAAGGATCTTCCCAAGGCGAACGCCATCATGGAAAATGCCTTCACCCTGCTGATCACGGTAGGGGCGGTGCTGTCCGTGCTGCTGTATGCCGTGTCCCCCTGGGCCCTGGGGCTGCTGGGCGGCGACGAGGAGACCCTGCCCTACGCGCTGGGCTATTTCCGCATCTACGTGCTGGGCACCATCCCGGTGATGATCAGCCTGGGCATGAACTCCTATATCAATTCTCAGGGCTTCCCCAAGGTGGGGATGATCACCGTGATCATCGGCGCGGCGCTGAACCTGATCCTGGACCCGCTGTTCATCTTTGCTCTGGACATGGGCGTGGCCGGCGCGGCCTGGGCCACCGTGATCTCGCAGACCGTCAGCGCCCTGTGGGTGCTGCGCTTCCTGAGAGGGAAGAAGACCCTGATGCGCCTTGACCGGCTGCATCTGGAGTGGGAGACCGTGCGCTCCATCCTGAAGCTGGGCGTGACCGGCTTCTGCTTCAAGGTGACCAACAGCATCACCGCCGCGGTATGCAACGTGACCCTGAAGCGCTGGGGCGGTGAGCTGAGTACCCTGTACGTGGGCGCCATGAGCGTGATCAATTCCATCCGGGAGATCACCTCTCTGCCGACGCTGGGCACCATTTCCGGCTCTGAGCCCGTGATGAGCTACAACTACGGCGCGAAGAAGCCCGAACGGGTGGCGGAGACCATCCGCTTCGTGATGAAGCTGACCCTGGCCTTCAACCTGATCATCTGGGCCATCGTCCAGTTCTTCCCCGAACCGCTCATCCGGATCTTTACCCCGGATGAGGAGCTGATCGGGCTGACGGCCCGGTGCATGCGGCTGTATTTCGCGGTGTTCCCCTTCATGACGCTGCAGATGACGGGCCAGCATACCTTCGTGGCGCTGAACCACCCCCGCCACGCGCTGTTCTTCTCGCTGCTGCGGAAGATCGGCCTGGTGCTGCCCTTCACCCTGCTGCTGCCGGTGCTGGGCATGGGAGCGAGGGGCGTATTTGCCGCGGAGGCCCTGTCTCAGCTGACCGGCGCGACCGCCTGCTTCCTGACCATGTACCTGACGATCTACCGTCATCTGAAGCGCGGGGAAATGTTACGCGCGGAAGGCCGCGGTTAAACCGACAAAGTGACAACTTTTTTAAAATATAATGTAAAAAGCGGGCTAAAAGGCCTTGTCAAGCGGATAAAGTCGTGATATTATTCAAAATAAGTTGATTTGACAACGACGAAAAGGCAGGACCATGAAGAGGATCATCATTGCCGGATTCAAGCACGAGACGAATTCCTTCGCGCCGCAGCTCACCACGCTGGAGGACTACCGCAAGCGTTCGCTCCGCCTGGGACGGGAGATAACCGAATACTACCAAGGCACCTCATCGGAGATGGGGGGCCTTCTTGACGTATTCGGCGCCCGGGAGGACGTGGAGCTGCTGCCGGTGATCGATGCGAACGCCATGCCCGGCGGTCCCGTGGCCCGTGAAGCCTATGACTATATCAAGGGCGTGCTTCTGGAGGCGCTGGAACGGGAGCGGGAGGCCGGCCGGCCGATCTCCGGCATCGCGCTGGTCCTGCACGGAGCGCAGATCACGGAGGATACCGAGGACGGCGAGGGCCTGCTGCTGCGGGAGCTCCGCAGGGTCGTCGGACCGCGGCTGCCCATCGTGGCCACGCTGGATTTTCACGCCAATCTGACCCGGGAAATGGTGGAGCTGAGCTCCGCTCTGTTCCCGGCCCGGTATTACCCGCATACGGACTTTTACGACCGGGGCAGAGACGCGGCCCGGATGCTGCTGGATATCCTGGACGGCAAAGCCCATCCGACGGCGGCCTTCCTGAGAATGCGCCTGATCTATCCCCATTCGCCCACCGACGAGGGGGCGCTGGGCCGGCTGACCCCGCTGCTGGAGGCGGAGAGCGGCCGGAACGGCGTATACAGCGTGAATTTTGTGGCCGGCTTCTGCCGGGGCGATATTTCCTGCCACGGGGCGTGCATCTATGCCCTGACGGAGGCTGACCCCGAGGGAGCCAGGGCCCTGTGCCTGAAATACGCGCGGGACGTCCGCGACCATCTGGAGGATTACCGCCTTGTTCTGACCGAGCCTGCCGAGGCCGTCTGCACGGCTCTGACGCAGGAGGGGCTGACGGTCATCGCGGATGCCGCCGACAATCCCGGCTCCGGGCTGATGAACGACGCCACGGAGATCCTGCACGAGCTGCTGCGGCAGCATGCCGACCGGGTGGCCGTGTCCTCCATCTGGGACCCGGAGACCGTACGGCAGGCGATGGAGTCCGGTCCCGGCAGCACCATCCACGTGCGCCTCGGCGGAAAATCCGGCCCTCTGGTGGGGGCTCCCGTCGAGACGGACGCCTACGTGAAGGCATTGTCCGACGGGACCTACGTGGTCAAGGGACCGGTCTGCCGGGGACTGAAGCAGTCCTTCGGGCCCACCGCCGTGCTGCAGTTCGCGGGGATCAGCTGTCTGGTGACCTCGGTCCGGAACCAGACCTACGACGAGGAGGCCTTCCGGGCCCACGGGATCGAGCCGCTGGACTGCCGCATCGTGGTGGTGAAATCCGCCGTGCATTTCCGGGCGGCCTGGCGGAGGGTCAGCGACAGGCTGTTCGTGGTGGATATGCCGAACCTGACCTCGATCGATGAGAAGAAGATCGCTTATAGGCACCTGCCGCGTCCCATCTATCCGCTGGAGGATGCGGAAACGGTCCGGGCAGCGGGATTTTGGGAAGAGCCGGCGGAGGACGCCGGGCAGCGGAAAGAAACGGAAGGAGGAGGCAGCCATGAACGATAAGGTACAGCTTTGCGGGCTGATCGTCATCGGCCTCCTGTTTATCCTGATGGTCACCCAGAAGAGCCTGGGACTGCAGCGGCAGCGGCTGTTCCGCCTGGTCCTCTGCGTCAGCGCCGTCTGTCTGGGCATGAACATGGCCTCCGTCATCCTCCTCAGCCGTGCGGGCGGGATCGAAACGCCGCTCAGCGGCATCCTCTGCCGGGGCTATCTGGTCAGTCTGGTCTGGACCGGCTGGATCACCTATGCCTATATGATGGACGCGGTGCTGCCCCGCCGGACCTACCGGCTGCTGATCGGGCTGACGGCCGCCGTCAGTCTGGCCGGCTCCGCAGCCTCGGCCTTCCTTCCCATCCAGGTCTTTCACAGCGGCGGCGCGGTATATACCAACGGGCCCGCCGATCTGGCGGCGCATATCTGCGTCATCCTTTTCTGCCTGCTGATCGTCTGCAGCAGTCTGATCTGGCGCAGGAAGATGAACAGCCGCAAATACTTCGGCATGCAGCTGTGGGTGCTGCTGATCGTGGCCGCCGGCCTTGTGCAGTTTTTGTTCCGCGAGCTGCAGCTGCTGAGCTTTGCCGTGGCCGTGGGCGATCTGGTGCTGTTCATCCTGATGGAGAATCCGGAGGCCAACATGGACCGGACGCTGGGCTGCTTCAATTCCCACGCCCTGGCGGAATTTATCGATTATCAGATGTCGGAAAGGCTGCGCTATCCGCTGCTGAGGATGGAATTCGTCAGTGAGGCCGCGAACGGTCAGCAGAGGGCGGATGAGGCGGACTGCCTGAGAGACGTGATCCGTCAGATGGAGCACCTCGGGAAGAAATGGGTGTTCAAGGACACCGATCTGGCGCTGGTGGTCTTCGATACGGATCTGGTCTCCCTGCGGAAGACGGCCCGGGAGATCCTGGTCGGGCTCCCGGACGAGCCCGGGCTCCGGAGCAGGACCTGTCTGATGCTCTTCACCGAGCTGAACCGGATCGAGAGCGCGGAGGATCTGCGGCAGTTTTTCGCCTTTGTCCGCAGCAGCGAGCTGGCGCCGGCGGGAGAAATCACCGCGCTCGGCGATTCGGCGCTGCGGAAGTACCGGGCGATGGCCCGGATGAAGCGGGAGATCCGGGAAGCGCTGGCGGAGGATCGGATCGAGGTATTTTACCAGCCGATCTACTCGATCCAGGAGGAACGGATCGTCTCGGCGGAGGCGCTGGTCCGGATGCGGGGCCGTGACGGCTCGCTGATCCTTCCGGACGCCTTTATCCCGGTGGCGGAGGAAAGCGGCCAGATCCGGGAGATCGGCGAGGTGGTGATCGAAAAGGTCTGCCGGCTGTTAAAGGAAAGCGACATCACGGACAACGGCATCCGCTATATCGAGATCAACCTTTCGGTGGTGCAGTGCGAAAGCACCGAGCTGGCCGACCGGATCATGCAGGTCGCCGACAGCTACGGGATCGATCATCGGCGGATCAATCTGGAGATCACGGAGACCGTTTCCATCAATTCCAAGAAGATCCTGCTGGAGAACATGCAGGCGCTGATGAAGAACTGCTTCAGCTTTTCTCTGGACGATTTCGGCCAGGGACAGTCCAACCTGATGTACGTGGTGGATATGCCGATCTCCATCATCAAGCTGGATATGGAGCTGACCAAGGCCTATTTCACCTCCGACAAGGCCAGACAGGCGGTGCGGGCCATCGTGGAAATGGCGCACCGCATGCAGCTGCAGGTGATCTGCGAGGGTGTGGAAACGGCGGAGGAGGAGCGGGCCTTCCGGGAGGAGAAGGTGGACTTCATTCAGGGCTTCTTCTATTACCGCCCGATGCCGGTGCGGGAATTCCTGGAGGTCTGCCGGTCCATCGGCAAATAAAACAGGGCCGCGTGACAGGCGGCCGATGACAGCCCGGAGGATGTTTACCCGAAGATCCTCCGGGCTTTTGTATTCCCCGCGGGAAAATGAGAAGGCCTTTTACGGATCGGGAAGCGGGATTTTCCGGCAGAGGATAGGCAAATGCGGCGGGGCATGCTATACTATTATGATGCAGGGCAAAAAGACCCGATATCAAACGATAAAGAGGAACGATATGATGAGGAAAAGAATCCTGGCACTGATCCTGACGGCGGCGGCGCTGCTGTCTCTGGCGGGCTGCGGTAATCAGAATGCCGCCCCGACGGATTCCGGCGAGGCCTCCGCGGCGGCTTCCACCGAGGCTGCCACGGAGGCACCTACGGCGGCGCCCACCGAGAAGACCACGGAGGGGCCCACGGAGCCTCCCACACTGCCCGAGCCGAAGACGCGGGAGATGAACGCCCTGCGCGAGCAGGCCGTGGCGTACATGAAGTCCATGGCGGCAGTGGAGTGGACGCCGGCGAAGGAATTTACCGTCAAGAATAAATTCGAGGAGGGCCAGAAGTACCGCGGCCTGCCCTATACCAACGTGATGGACTCCAGCCGGGAGGAATTCCTGAGCCATCTGGAGAACGGCGTTTATACCGGGTCGACCTCCGCGGCGAATGCCGTCGGCGTGGACTGCACCTCCTCCACGCTGGCCGCCTGGAATACGGTGATCACCGACTGTACGGCGGTCTGGACCAGCAACATGGTCCTCGGCAAGGGCTACGGCACGGTCATGGTGGGCTCCTATTTCCTGCCGAGGATCGCGCAGAACACCAAGACCATCATCGATCTGAACGATCAGCAGACCATGTTCAGGGCCTATGCCCTGACGCTGCCGGGCGACGCGCTGGTCAACTATACCTCCTCCGGGCACTGCCGGATGGTCTCGGATCTCCCCGAGGTGGTCTATCTGCCGAACGGTGAGATCGACGGCGCCAAGAGCTTCGTCACCGTGACCGAGATCACCTCCAGCGTCAAGGATCTGGGGGACGGGATCAAGAGCACCTGGCGGGTGGATCAAAAGTACAGCTTCGACGCGCTGCACAGCAAGTATTACATCCCGATGTCCACAGAGGAGCTGGATGTCGGCATCGCGCAGCCGGTCAAATTCGAATTTTCCAAGGAATTTGACGGGGTGGATATCGTCGCCGACGGCCTGCCCGGCGTGCTGAAATGCAATTACCGGATCTTCGAGGTCCATGCGCAGGTGAAGGACGAAAGCGGCAAGGAGGTCGCTTACGTGATCAAATATCCGGAGAACAACCCCAACAACAGCCTGGTGATGAGCTCCAAGAGCTACACTCTGCGGGCCCTGCGGACGCCGCTGGCGTTAGATACCCTTCCCGCCGGCAAATACACCCTGACCCTCAGCGCCAAGGCCAATAATACTCTGACGGAGCTGAAGACTCTCGAATTTACCCGATAAGGAGGAAGTATGAAGAAGCGTTATCAAAGACTTTCGGCAATGATCCTGGCGGCGGTCACGCTGCTGTCTCTGGCCGGCTGCGGCGGGCAGAACACCGCTTCGACGGCTGCTCCCGAGCAGACCGAGGCCACCACGGAAGCCCCCACGGCGGCTCCCACCGAGCAGACCACGGAGGGACCCACGGAGCCCCCTACGCTGCCCGAGCCCAAGACGCGGGAGATGAACGCCCTGCGCGAGAAGGCCGTGGCGTATATGAAGGCCATGTCGGCGGTGGAATGGACCGCCTCGACGACGTTTTCCATCGAGTGCAAGTATGAGGAAGGCAAGAAATACCGCGGCCTGCCCTATACCAACGTGATGGACTCCTGCCTGGAGGAATTCGTGAGCCACGTGGAGGACGGCATCTATACCGGCCCGACCGGCGCCTATGCCTGCACGGGCGTGGACTGCTCCTCCTCGACGCTGGCCTCCTGGAACACGGTGATCACCGACTGCATGGCGGTGTATAACAGCAACATGGTCCCCGGCAAGGGCTACGGCACGGTGATCGTGGGCGCCTATTTCCTGCCGAAATTCCCGCAGAACACCAAGACCATCATCGATATGAACGAGAAGCAGGACATCCTGAAGTCCTACGCCGTGGCGCTGCCCGCCGATGCGCTGTTCCACTACACGACCTCCGGCCACTGCCGGATGGTGACCGACTATCCCGAGGTGGTCTATCTGCCGAACGGCGAGATCGACGGCGCCAAGAGCTACATGACGGTGACGGAGATCACCTCCAGCTTCAAGGACTGCGGTGACGGCTTCCAGACCACCTGGCGGGTGGATCAGCGGTACAGCTTCGACGCCCTGTACAACGTGGGCTATATCCCGGTCTCCACCGAGGAGCTGGACGCGGGCACCGTGCAGCCGGTCAATTACGAATTTACCAAGGAATTCGACGGCGCGGATATCGTCGCGGACGGTCTGCCCGGCCTGCTGAAATGCAACTACCGGATCTTCGAGATCCATGCCGTGGTGAAGGACGCGAGCGGCAAAGAGGTCGCCTGCGTGATCAAATATCCTGAGAACAACCCCAACAACAGCCTGGTGATGAGCTCCAAGAGCTACACCCTGCGGGCCCTGAAGAACCCTCTGGCCCTGGACACCCTTCCCGCCGGCAAATACACCCTGACCCTCAGCGCCAAGGCCAATGAAACGCTGACGGAGCTGAAGACCATCGAGTTCACCCGCTGAGGAGATGTATGAAGAAGCTTAATAAAAGAATCCCGGCCCTGATCCTGGCGGCAGTCATGCTGCTGTCAACGGCCGGCTGCGGCAGACAGAATACCGCTTCGACGGCCGCCCCCGGGCAGACCGAGGCCTCCGGAGAGGGTACGGCGAGTACCGCCGCCTCTGCCGAGGCGCCCTCTGCGGCAGCCACAACGGAAGCCTCCGGGGAAAGCGCGGTGAGTACCGACGCCTCTGCCGAAGCGACCGCCGCCTCCGAAAAAACCACGGAGGGCGGGACGGAGGCCACGGAGAAAGCCACTGCCGAGGCGCCCACGGAGAGCGGGACGAAGGCCACGGAGAAAGCCACTGAGGAAGCGACCAAGGAAGCGGCTACCGAAGCGGCCACCGAGGCGGCCACCGAAGCCCCTACGGCACCGGCCCCTCAGCCGGCGTGGGATCCGAAGGGCCTGAGCAACCTGGCTCTGCGGGCGGAGGTGACCGCCACCTACGAGCCCTATGGCTCCAGCGTGCTGGCTGAAAATCTGATCGACGGGAACCACGCGGCCTCCGTGAACACCTCCTGCCGCTATCACTGGGACAGGAACGGCTACTTCCTCTTCGAGCTGGACGCGGCCTACGAGATCTCGGGCTATCATATCTACAATTATGAATGGCCCTATCAGTGGTGCATCAACAAGTCCTGGACCGTCCTGGGCTCCCTGGACGGGCAAAGCTGGACCGAGCTGGCAAAGGACGGGATCGACTGCTCCCCCTTTACCGAGCCCGTGCAGTATGCCACGAAGCTCCGGGGCGGCGAGGCTGACGGCGGCGCCTTTACGGCGCCCATGAAGGCCCGCTACGTCAAGCTGGTCATCGACGAGGTATTTGTCGGCGACGGTGATAATACCAAGGGCCCGGGCGAGAGCGCCAACGGCGGTATGATGGCCGATATCCGGATGTACGAGTTCGAGATCTACGGCGACGCAGGTTCCGCCGGTGCGGATCTGCCGGAGCCCCCGCAGCGGCAGATGAACGCGCTCAGGGAGAAGGCCGTCGCCTATATGAAGGCCATGGCTGCCGTGGAATGGAAGCCCGCCTCCACCTTCACCGTGGTCCGGGAGTTCACGGCCGGCAAGACCTACCGCGGCCTGCCCTACACCAACGTGATGGACTCCTGCCTGGAGGAATTCCGCAGCCATCTGGAGGGCGGGGTATATACCGGCCCCACGGACAAGGACCATGCCGTCGGTGTGGACTGCACCTCCTCGACCCTGGCCGCCTGGAATACGGTGATCACCGACTGCTCGGCCGTCTGGTCCAAATACATGGTCCCCGGCAGGGGTCAAGGCACGGTGCCCGTCGGCGCCTACCGGCTGCCGCAGACCGCCTCGACCACGGACGTGATCATCCAGATGAACGGTAAGCAGACCATGTACCGGGCCTACGCCCAAACCATCCCCGGCGACGCGGTGCTGACCTATACCACGGCAGGCCACTGCCGGATGGTCACGGGCTATCCCGACGTGGTCTATTTCTCCGATGGTACCATCGACGGTGCCCACAGCTACGTGACGGTGACGGAGATCGTTTCCGTTCCCAGCAGCGTGAACGGCGTGATGTCTACCTGGAAGGTAGATTACCGCTATACCTTCATCCAGCTGTACAACACCGCCTACGTGCCGCTGTCCACGGCCCAGCTGGACGCCGGCGTGCCGAGCCCGGTGAGCTTCAGCTTCTCCGATCCCTTCACGGCCGCAGATCTTGTGAACAACGGCCTGCCCGGACGCTTAAGCAGCAACTACCGGATCTTCGAGGTGACCGCCGAGGTGAAGGACGCTGCGGGCAAGACGGTGCGGTCCGTGACGAAGTATCCGTTAAACAACCCGGACAACTGCCTGGTGATGAGCTCCAAGTCCTTCACGCTTTCCGAGCTGAACGCGGAGCTGGACCTGACGGCGCTGCCCGCCGGAAGCTATACGCTTTCGATCAGTGCCAAGGCAAACGGCAGCGTGTCGCAGCTGAAGACCGTCTCCTTTGACCGCTGAGCCTGCTCCCAAGGCCCGCGGACCTTTGCAGAGGGATGAATAACACAAAAAAAGAGCAGCTCCCGGATTTCATCAAGGAGATCCGGGGGCTGCCTGCTTTTATCTGAGGAGCAATACTGACAGAACGTGTTTTCTTCCTGAGGCGGCAGACTATCGGTTTATGATGCCTGCGGTCAGTAAACGAGTATGGCTTCAAAGGATCCTGCCCGTTCCGCCAAAGCCTTGCTCACGGGGATCAGCAGCCAGTTTGCCATTACGGCATCCGCCACTACACGGGTATATCCTGTCATTCCCACACGGAAACGCAGAACATCCTCTTCAAATGACATGCTCACGGTGTAATCCTCTTCATACAGGGGGCCGCCTCCGTTTTCGCAATAAATGGCATAAATCACTTTTTCGCTGAGATCCTCATCGGAGAAGCTTTCTGTCAGTTCTTTCAGACTCCTGCGGCGTGAGTTCCCGGAAGAATGGTCGAACATCTCGCCAAACTGCTTCAGTTCCGTCGGATCTGACAGACAGAAGACCGGATGCGGGAGCTTGAAGGTCGGTTCCTTCCGGATGCGTTCATCGAAGTCCTCTCCGGGGAACGCTTTCTGCGCGACTTCCAGGTAAATACCGCTGCTTACCCATGCAATCTGAAAACTGCAGAGATCCTCGGCCGGGTGAGACTCGGTCATGTTCGTCTCATTTTCCTTCCCACTTTGAGCAGTTGTTTCCTCTGCGGAGGAAGTGTCCTCTTCTGTCTGCACGGCAGTATCTGCCGTTTCCGCTTCGGGAATATCCGAAACCTCAACAGATGAATCTGCAGCCGCTGCTGTTTCACCGGCATCTGACGAGGCTTTTGTCTGATCATTCACAGCGGCTTCTGTACTGTGGCTGCCGTCTGTTTCCTGACGGAACGACTTTCCGCAGGCGGTCAGTCCCAGACAGAACATCCATAGCATTATGGTCAGAATGATCTGTACCGATTTTCTTTTCATTGTTGTTCTCCTTTATTCTTCTGGATACCTGTCGGCAAAATCAGACAGAACCTGATCGTAAGAAATCTCTTTCAAAACTACATATACATCATTGAGGTCATCGGTGTTTTCGTCCAGACATTAAGCGATTCCGGTATCTGCTATTTGGCTGAAAGCATTAGGGAGTGCATTACAGGCATACGCAGAAATGGAGAACAACATTGTGACAGTAAGAAGCACAACAAGTAAATTCCTCATAAATAATTCCTCCAAAGGATTTATTTGTCACTGGTGTCTTTATGTTCGATATTAAAGTATTTGCCTCTTTATGTCAAGAACTCATCAGGCAGGCTGCAGCGGCTGTGTCTGTCTTTTTGAACGACTTCCGGCCCGCAGGCTGATTTTTTTCGCCTTCCTTTTCTGTCTGAGGGATAGGCAAGCCCCCGGGATTATGCTATACTTTCGAGGAAAGATACCGCGGCCGGCAGGCCGCGGCGCAAGAAAGAACAAAGAGGTCAAAAACGATGCGTAAAGTCTCCGATAAACTGAGGATCCTGGTCAGCCTGCTGCTGGCGGCCGCCACCCTGCTTTCCGCCTGCGGAGGCGCGGAGCGGGAAACGGAAAAGGGAACGGACCCCGGGACGCCTGCGGCGACCACCGCCGCCGCGCAGGAGGAGAAGACCGCCGCCGCGCAGGAGGAGAAGACCACTGCCGCCTCGGAGGCGGCCACTGAGGCGGAGCCCGGCGGGCGCACCATGAACGAGCTGCGCAGCAAGGCCGTGGCCTATATGAAGGAAATGTCCTCGGTGATCTGGATCCCCGAGAAGGACTTCAAGGTCGAAAACGAATTCATTGCCGGACAGCGGTACAAGGGCCTGCCCTATACCAACGTGGTGGACTCCAGCCTGGAGGAATTCCTCAGCAAGCTGGAAAAGGGCATCTACGTGGGCGAGATCACGCCGTCCCTGGCGACCGGCGTGGACTGCAGCTCCTCTATGCTGGCAGCCTGGAACACGGTGATCACCGACTGCAAGGCCGTCTGGAGCCGGGACCTGGTCCCCGGCATGGGCTACGGAAGCATCCAGGTCGGCGAATACAAGCTGCCGGACACGCCCTCGGATACCGCCGCCATCATCAAGCTCAACGACCGTCAGACCATGTACCGGGCCTACGCCCAGGTGATCCCGGCGGATCTGATGATGCGCTACGCGAGCGCCGGTCACTGCCGGCTGGTGTCCCAGTACCCGAAGCTGAGCTATTTGCCGGACGGCAGCATCGACGGTGACAACAGCTTCGTCATCGTCACGGAGATCACGGCGACCCTGGCGGAAACGCCGGAGGGATACCTGACCACCTGGCGGGTGGACGAGCCCTACAGCTTCACCTATCTGTATGACAGCCTTTACGTCCCGCTGACCACGGCCGAGCTGGATGCCGGCGAGGCCAAGGAGGTCACCACGGTCTTCACCGATTCCTTTGACGGCGTGGATCTGGCGGAAAAGGGCCTTCCCGGCCGTCTGACCTGCAATTACCGGATGTTCGAGGTGGTGGCCGAGGTGAAGGACGCCGCCGGCAAGACGGTGCGGCAGGTGGTGGATTATCCGGTAAATAACCCCGACAATACCCTGGTCATGTTCTCCAAGATCTACAAGCTGAGGGAGCTGAACAAGGGACTGGATCTGAAGCCGCTGCCGGCAGGGCAGTATACCCTGACCCTCAGCATTCTGGCTGCCGGGTCTCTGCGGGAGATCCGCACCGTCAGCTTCACACGCTGACAGGAAGGAGCAGGAGGATGATCACACGCTTCAGAGCGGATCTGTCGGCGCTGCCGCTGACGGAAAAGCCGGTAATGGAAAAGCTGGGCACGCTGCTGCGCAGCCGGATCGAGGAACGCTGCGGCGCGCGACGGGAGGAGTCCCGGGACGCCTACTGCCTGAGCTTCCGGCTGGAGGAGGGACTGCCGCGGGAGGGCTACCGGATCGCGGAGGCTCCGAACGGCCTGGTGATCTCCGGCGGGGATTTTCCGGCGCTGGCCTACGGGCTGGGGCGCTTTCTGCACAGCGCGCGGTATACGGAGACGGGCTTTGAGCCCGGTGCCTTCCGGGGGATCTCCGCGCCGGACTGCCCCTTCCGGGTGATCTATTTCGCCATTCATTTTTACAACTGGTATTACAATACGGACGCCGGGGAGCTGGAGCGCTACCTGGAGGATATGCTGCTCTGGGGCTACAACGGCGTCGCGGGCATCCTGGCGAAGGCCAATCTGGAGGGCCCGGACGATCCGAACACCGAGATCGCGCTGCAGCGGCTGGAGAAGCTCTACGCCGCCGCCCGGAGGCTGGAAATGCTGACGGTCTTCCAGTTCGGCAATCCGGATTTCCGGAAGTCGGATCCCGCCCTGGCCGCCGACAAATCCGGCATCCACTGCAAGACCGGCAACCTGATCTGCCCCGGCAAGCCGGCGGGCTATGCCTATATCCGGGATCTGGAGGTCTCGCTGGTGAAGCGCCTGGCGAAGACCGGCGTGGACATGATCAGCTATTTCCCCTACGACGAGGGCGGCTGCTCCTGCAGGCTCTGCGCGCCCTGGGGCGGCAACGGCTACTACCGCATGGCCCGGGAGCTGCATAAGGAATTCCGCCGCTTCCTGCCGGAGGTGAAGGCCATGCTCAGCTGCTGGCACTTCAATGTGGGCATCAACGATCCCCGGGATTTCCCCTGGCTGGACCGGGCGATCCGGGAGGACCGGGAGCGGGGCCTGGACTGGGTGGATTACGTCATGGTGGACTGCCGGAACGGCGTTCCGCCCTACGTGCGGGAGCACGGGGTGCCCGGCGGCTGCCGGGGGGTGGATTTCCCGGAGATCAGCATGTACGAGCTGCGGCCCTGGGGCGCCTTCGGCGCCAATCCCCTGCCGAAGACCTTTGAACGGATCTGGCGGGACTGCGCGGACATAGTGCAGGGCGGCATGCCCTACTCCGAGGGCAAATACGAGGACATCAACAAGGTGCTCTACGCCGGCTTCTTCTGGGATAAGGGCCGCTCTGCCGAGGATATCCTGAAGGACTACGCGGGCTACGAATTCCCCGGCGCCTCGGCGGAGGAGGTGATCCGGCTGACGGAGCTGATCGAGGAAAATCACCTGCGCACCGGGAAAAAGCGTCTGGAGAAGCCGGAGCCGGAGCTTTACGCGGAGGCGGAGGCCCTGGGCCGGAAGCTGGACGGGGAGCTCCTGCCCTGCGTAAGAGGCAGCTGGCGCTGGCGCATCCTGTACCTGCGCAGCAAACTGGACGCGCTCAGATACCGGAGCGGCGAAGGCAAAGCCTGGCCGGCGGAGGAGCTGAAGACAAAGCTGAGCAGCTATGGATACTGGGGCGTCGGTCTGGAGCGGGATGAGGAGGCCCAGGCGGCCTTCCGGGAGCTGGTGGAGATCTTTGAGATGCCGGAGGAATTCGATCCCCGGAAGCATTTCGGCCATCATATGCTGCGGCCGCTGCTGTCCCTGGGCAGCACGGAGGCGGATGCCGCAAGGACCGAGCTGGCGGAGCTGCTGCGGACGGATCCCCAGGCCCTGGACAGGTGAGTATAGCCGCGGCCGCGGGAGAAATCTTGCGCCTGCCGTGATCCTGTGGTATAATAAACCGTCCTGACGAAGGAAACGAGTATATTGATCAAGCGGTAAAGATAATCTATGCACACCGGGGCCTGCGGAGGCGCCGGAGAAGGAGGGGGCTATGCCCGGAGGAATGGGCCCCGGAATGCGGGGACATCTGACAGAAGAGGAAAAGGCCAATAAGCCGAAGGTCACCAAGGAGCTGCTGCTCCGTATCCTGGGGTATCTGAAGCCCTACTGGGTCCAGTTCCTCTTTGTATTTATCTCGATCCTGCTGTCTGCGGTGGTGGGCCTGCTGCCCTCCATCATCACCGGTAAGATCGTGGATAAGGCCCTGGTGGACCGGAACATGGCCCAGCTGATCAAGCTCTGCCTGGCTGCATTTGCCGCCATGGGCATCAGCCAGCTGATCGGCATCCTGGAAAGCTATATCAATTCCTGGATCTCCCAGCGGATCATTTTCGACATGAAGAACCAGATGTACCGGCATCTGGAGTATATGCCCCATGCCTTCTTCACCACGGAGAAGCAGGGCGATATCATTACCCGGATGAATACGGATATCAGCGGCGTGTCCTCGGTCATCAGCGGCACGCTGACCTCGGTGGTCAGCAACATCGCCACGGTGATCACCACGGTGGTGGCCCTGTTCTCCATGAACTGGCAGCTGGCCGTCGTGGGCATGCTGGTGATCCCGCTGCTGATCATCCCTTCCCGCAGCGTGGGCAATACCCGCTTCAAGCTCCTGACCGAAAGCCAGGCCAAGAACGATGAGCTGAACCAGGTCATCAACGAGACCCTGAGCGTATCCGGCTCCATGCTGGTGAAGATCTTTACCAGAGAGGAGAAGGAGTACGATAACTTCGTTCGTCTGAACGAGGACGTGACCCAGATCTCCCTGAAGGAGCAGCGCAGCGGCCGCTGGTTCCGCGTCGCCATGGGCATGTTCACCCAGCTGGGCCCGCTGCTGATCTATCTGGCCGGCGGCTATTTCATGATCAGCCAGCCCGACTCCACCCTGTCCGTCGGTACCATCACCGCCACGGTGGCCCTGATCAACCGTCTGTACCGGCCGGTGGAAAGCCTGCTGGATCTGGGCGTTTCCTTCACCCGCTCCCTGGCGCTGTTCACCCGCATCTTCGACTATCTGGACCGGCCCATCACCATCACCAATCCCGAGAACGGCCTGAAGCCCGAGATGGAGAAGCAGGATATCGTCTACGAGCACGTGGAATTCTACTACAGCGAGGATAAGCCCCTGCTGACCGACGTGAATTTCACCGTGCCCGGCGGCAAGATGTACGCCATCGTGGGTCCCTCCGGCTCCGGCAAATCCACCGTGGTCAATATGATCCCCCGGCTGTACGATGCCATAAGCGGCACCGTCTCCGTGAACGGCGTGGACGTGAAGGACATCGATCTGCCCTACCTGCGCTCCAACATCGGCGTGGTGACCCAGGATACCTACCTGTTCAACGGGACGATCCGGGAGAACCTGCTGTACGCCAAGGAGGACGCCACCGAGGAGGAGATCATCGAGGCCTGCAGGAAGGCCAGCATCTACGATTTCATCTGCCGCCAGCCCAAGGGCCTGGATACCGAGGTGGGCAACCGCGGCCTGAAGCTGTCCGGCGGTGAGAAGCAGCGTATCTCCATCGCCCGGGTGATCCTGAAGGACCCGAAGATCCTGATCCTGGACGAGGCCACCTCCGCTTTGGACTCCATTTCGGAAAATGCGATCCAGGGCGCGCTGGAGACCATGATGGTGGGCCGCACCTCCATCGTGATCGCCCACCGGCTTTCCACGATCCTCAAGGCCGATCAGATCCTGGTGGTGTCAGACGGCGTGATCGCCGAGCAGGGGACCCACGAGGAGCTGCTGGCGATGAACGGCGTATACCGCGATCTGTACGAGACCCAGTTCCGGGTGGCCATCGACTACGAAAACGGGGCGGGAGAGCAGACCCTGCCGCTGGAGACCCTGTCCTCTCAGTATGAGGTACGGAAGATCACCGAGGCGGAGATCAGCGACGTTTACCGGCTGTGCAAGGCCAATCGGAGATATTACCGCTACACCGGCACGGAGCCTACCCAGCGGAATCTGACCGCCGTGATCAGCGAGATGCCGGAGGGCACGAAGCCGGAGCAGAAGCATTTCGTCGGCTTCTACGACGCGGACGGCAATCTGGTGGCGATCCTGGATCTGATCACCGATTACCCCGACAGGCAGGCGGCCTTCATCGGCTGGTTCATGGTGGACGCCAAGCTGCAGGGCCAGGGCATCGGCTCACAGATATTTGCCGACGTACGGGCGGCGCTGGCGGCGCAGGGCGTCGAGACCCTGAAGCTGGGCGTCATGAAGGAGAACGAGGAGGCGGAGCGCTTCTGGCAGGCGCAGGGCTTTGCCCTTACCGGCGAGGAGACCGCGCAGGGACGTCGTGCCATCGAGACGATGAGTCGGGATATATAATTCCGTATATAGCCTCATAAACGCGAGCGTAAGAATTATATGGCCTGCCCTCTTGATTTTCAGGGGGCGGAAAGGCTATTCTATAAGCGTAATATAACTTAGGAGGTTCACTACTATGGGATACCAGTACTGGTCCTTTGAGACCCTGAACAGACTTTGCAACGATGCCTTCGTGCGCTTCGGCTTTTCCGCGGAGGAGGCGGCCATCGTCTCCGACGTGCTGCTGACCAGCGATCTGTACGGCATCGAGAGCCATGGCATGCAGCGCATGGCCCGCTATCATAAATCCATCAAGAAGGGCATGATCCTGGTGGATGCCAAGCCCGAGGTGGTCTTTGAGACCCCCGTCTCCGCGGTGCTGGACGGCCACGACGGCATGGGTCAGATCATCGGCCACAAGGCCATGACCATGGCCATTGAGAAGGCCAAGAAATGCGGCATCGGCATGGTGACCGTGCGCAATTCCAACCACTACGGCATCGCCGGCTACTACGCCAAGATGGCCTGTAAGGAAGGCCTGATCGGCATGTCCTGCACCAATACCAACCCGATCATGGTACCGACCTACGGCCGCACCGCCATGCTGGGCACCAACCCGATCGCGGTAGCCATGCCCGCCGAGCCCTACGACTTCTTCTTTGACGCCGCCACCACGGTGGTGACCAGAGGCAAGCTGGAGGTCTACAACAAGCTGAACAAGCCCCTCCACGACGGCTGGGCGGTCAATAAGGACGGCTTCCCCTCCAACGACGCGGCCGAGGTGCTGGGCAATATCGCGGCGCATCTGGGCGGCGGTATCGTTCCCCTGGGCGGCAGCGAGGAATGCACCGGCTCCCACAAGGGCTACGGCTACGCCATGATCTGCGAGATCCTGTCCGCGATCCTGTCTCAGGGCACCACCTCCAATGAGACCGGCAAGGGCGGCAGAGGCCTGATCTGCCACTTCTTCCTGGCCATCGATCCGGCGCTGTTCGGCGATGCCGAGGCCATCAAGAAGGGCCTGTCCGATTATCTGGAGAAGATCCGTCAGTCTCCCAAGGCTGAGGGCGAGACCCGCATCTATACCCACGGCGAGAAGGAAGTGGAGGCCATGGCCCGCATCATGAAGGACGGCATCCCGGTAAATGACAATACCATGGGCGAGGTGCTGGAGCTCTGCAAGGATCTGGATATGGATTTTGCTTCCTACTTCGGCGACTATCTGCCGCCGCAGGATAAGGATTTCAAGGGCAACCCCGTCTGAGCGGCGGAGACGTCCGAAAATACAGCGGCTGCCGCAGGCAGCGCGGATACAGACTGACAAGGCAGGAGGCTGCCGTTCCGTTTAACGGGGCGGCAGCCTTCTGTATCAAAAAAAACATTAAATTTTCCACTTTTGGGGGAGAACACCCCCTTGAAAAGGAGGAAACAGGCAGATATAATAAAAATGGATATTTGTTTAGCTGTGATTGGCAGTTTATCATACGATAGGAGGATAATCACATGAAATGGATGAAAAAACTGACGGCCGCACTGCTGCTCGGCGTGCTGGCTGTGACGCTCACCGCCTGTGACTTAGGCAGCACTATCCCGACCAAGCCGGCGGAGGAATCGACTGAGGAGACCAGGGCGCCCAAGCTGATTATCAGCTCGGAAAAGGAAAGCATCAGCCTGATCTCCGGGCAGACGGAAAAGCTGGGCTATACGCTGAGCGGAAAGAATGCCGACAAGGCTGAGGCCGTCAGCTTCAGCAGCCAGAATTCCGCGGTGGCCGCGGTGGACGCAGAGGGCAATCTGACGGCCAAGGCTGCCGGCAAGACTCAGGTACTGGCCGCCTGCGGAACGGCTTCCTTCACCTGGGACGTTACGGTCTATGAGGCCCCCGGTCTGAAGGGCGGCGGAGACGTCGCGATGAAGACCGGAGAGACCGCGCAGCTGGAGTGCCTGGTGGTCGGCGGCGTGCCCGGTGAAAGCTATCCGGTAAGCTACGTCAGTACCGATCCCGCCGTGGCGGAGGTGGACGCGAAGGGCCAGGTAACGGCCAAGGCTGCCGGTAAGATCACGGTGATGGGCATTTGCCGGAACGCAACCTGCCAGTGGAACGTGACGGTCTATGCTCCGCTCAGCATCCGCACGGAGGGGACGGCGCTGGAGCTTACCGTAGGCGATACGGCATGGCTGACTTATTCTCTTGAGGGCGGCACCCCCGACGAGGACAGGACCATCAGCCTCGTCAGCTCGGATGCGAACATTGCCGCGGTGGACGCCTACGGTCAGGTCACCGGCGCAGCGGCGGGCACGGCCAAGATCACGCTGACCTGCGGCGCAGTTTCCGCCGAGTGGGACGTCACGGTGAAAAACCCTCCCTGCCCCTTCCCGGACGGCGATTACAAGGACGGCATCTACGTCGACGGAAAATTCCGCTATGAGGAACTGTACGGTCATGTGTGTGACTGGGCGAATCCGGAGAAGCTGATCTTCACGGAGCACGAGCTGATCATCCCGAATGATTATTACGTGATCGACGCGGAAGGCAAGGATATCAACATCGGTAATCAGACGTACAGGATCGCCGCGGACTGCGCGGTGGAGGACTACGCCGGTCCCACCAACGAGGAATATGCCGGCTACAAGAACACCTATGCGGAATGGTTCGCCCATCCCGAGGACCATTACAGCCACCGTGACGCAGACGGCTCCCAGAGCTGCTCCGTGCTGGCCATGGGCAGCCTCCGCATCACTAACGGCGAGATCTCCCACGTGGTCATTTTGGGTGTTAACTAAATGATCCCGGCCGGAGCTCTCCGGCATGAAGGAAAAGGCC
>JAZLJI010000034.1:0-21816 GCA_045617825.1 Lachnospiraceae bacterium | reverse complement strand
CTTTGTTTGACGTTAATGAGGACGAACTCAGGGCGTAACACTGATCCGTTGGTATCCGCTAACGAAGCAAGAAGCCTTATACAGTACGAACCAAAGTCATGCACTTGGCTTGTAGAGGCCTCTTAACGAGCAGACACTATTTTATCCTTCTTCTCGGCGCGATGGTCGCCCTGTTCTTCTTATATTCCAATATCAAGAAGAAATAAGCGGTCGGAGAGAAAGGGCTGCCGCGCGCAGGTCCCCTTTCACGGAGCAGAAGCGGCGCCGTACTTCTTACACGTTCAAAAACAAAAGCTGAGCTCTCAGCGTGAAAGCGGGCTCCCCGTCATCGGTATCGGTGGCGGGGAGCCTTCTGTCTGCGGCAAATTCGTGAAAGACCTTGACGCGTGATCGGCCGGTCACTATAATAGGATGTGTCCAAATGGTCACGTCGGCGATCCGGAAGCCTTCGTGAAAAAACAGCCGGAGGAAGAAAAATGGTATTCGAAACAAGCAGACTGCTTCTGCGTCCGTGGGAGGAAGCGGATGCGGAGAGCTTATATGCATATGCAAAAGACGACCGCATAGGCCCCATCACCGGATGGCCGCCGCACACCAGCGTGGAAAACAGCCGGGAGGTCATCAAATACGTCCTTTCCGAGCCGGAAACCTATGCCGTCTGTCTGAAAGAGGACAACAAGGCCATCGGCAGCATCGGGCTGATGGTCGGCAAAAGCAGCAATCTTGCTTTGCCCGAAAACGAGGGCGAGATCGGATATTGGATCGGCGTTCCCTTCTGGGGGCAGGGACTGATCCCCGAAGCGGTCAGGACGCTGATCCGTCATGCCTTTGCCGATTTAAAGCTTGAAACGCTTTGGTGCGGCATTTGGGTGCCGATCAGGAAGAAGACTGAGCTGAAGATCTGCCAGAGCTGCGGAATGCCGATGGACTCGGAGGAGGTCCTCGGTACCAACGCGGACGGGAGCCTGAACGAAGACTACTGCAAGTACTGCTATACGAACGGCGAATTCATCGACAAGGTCTCGATGGAGGAATACATCGGGATGTGCAGCCAGTTCGGCGCGCAGGCAGGCATGACCAACGAGGAAATGAAGGCGTATTGTGAAAAACTGTTCCCGACGCTGAAGCGCTGGAAGCAATAATGAAGACGGCTAGGGGTACATGATATGATAGAAATATGTCAGATTTGTGACAATTCAGAAAAACAAAGTATTACACGTGAAATACTCGAAGCATTACCGGAATGGTTCGGAATTCCGGAATCCAGAGAAGAATATATTCGAGACAGTCTGGGAAAGTGTTTCTTTGCTGCCTTTGATGATAGTAGACCTATAGGATTTTTATATCTGAAGCAAACCGGTAAAGATACTGTCGAACTAGCCGTAATGGGAATATTGAAAGACTATCATAGGAATGGAATCGGAAGAAACTTGTTCGACATGGCAAAAAACGAAGCAAAGGAAATAGGCTTCTCATTTATACAGGTCAAAACAGTTCAGATGGGAAAATATGAAGAATATGATTGGACAAATCTGTTTTACATTTCTTTGGGCTTTAAAGAATTAGAGGTTTTTCCTACTCTATGGGATGAGTGGAACCCTTGCCAAGTTTATATTATGAATTTATAAGAAAAATGTTGTACAAAAAAGATCCTACTCTCCGTTTTGGATTGTAGGACGGGAATGAAAACGGTCGATTTCGCCAATGAGTATTTGTTCGCGCCGACCGGGATCAAAGAACATAAAACCTTTTTTGCCGCGAACGCCGAGGAACACAAAGCGTTCACGGTCAGCAAAGCGCCGAAGGAAAACGTATGGTTTGCCGATCCGCAGGGACTGGGCACACCCGGCTACGGACTGTGTATGAGCGCTTCCGATATGGCGAAAATAGGACAGCTTTGCCTGGATCACGGTATGGCAGGCGGGACACAGATCGTGTCTGCTGATTGGATCAGAGAGCTCGCGGTGCCCACGTATGCCGCCGGTGAAAGCTTCGGAAATATGAAATACGGCTCTCTTTGGTGGATACCGGATGAGAGGGGAACGGTCTATGCCGCTGTCGGCGACAGCGGAAACGTGATCTACGTGGATGAAAGAGAGCAGCTGACGGTCGCCGTCACCTCGTATTTTAAGCCGGCGGTATTCGACCGGGTCGATTTTATTGAGAACGTACTGAAATATATTTTTAAGGGATAAAGATGAAAGACGTTATGGATTTTCTGTCCGCGGCGCTGCCGTGGATCTGCATGGGGCTCCTGCTGGCCATATTTTTTGCGCAGAGCGCCCGTAAGAAAAAGGGAAATAAAAAGGATGAAAACTACGGAACGGAGGGAATGGCTTTGGGCATGTGCTTCGGTACGGCGATCGGTACATCTCTCGGCAGCAATACCGGCATCGGACTCACGCTCGGAATGCTGGCAGGACTGGTCATCGGTTCCTGCGTCAAGAAAAAGGAGAGCGATGACGAAGACGGACCGCGGGAGCGGGAGGCGGGTGCCGATCACGAAGAAATAAAGCCGTGACTGCCAACTGTATCACCGCCTGCCGGATCCTGTTTTCGCTCCTGCTGCTTGGCTTTCACCCGGATTCTATCCTTTTTGCGGCAGGCTATCTGCTGTGCGGCGCGACCGACGTGCTGGACGGCTTTGCCGCGCGGAAGCTTCATACGGAAAGCGAACGGGGCGCAAGGCTCGACAGCGCGGCGGACCTGCTTTTCGCGGCCGTCTGCGCCGTGAAAATACTGCCGCTCCTGAACATACCGCGGTGGATCCTGATCTGGACGGCGATCATCGCGGCGGCAAAGCTTACAGGCATCGTGATCGCGAGCCGGAAGGCGCACGGACTGCGGATCGGGCATTCTTTCGGAAATAAGCTCACGGGGATCCTGCTGTTTTTCCTGCCGCTGTCGGTTGGCGTCTTAAATATAAAATACAGTGCGGCCCTTACCTGTATCGCGGCGACCGGTACCGTGATCAACGAACTGGATGAGGGCAGGATTTATTTCATGAACAAGGAGCGAAAAAACCGGAGCATGACAAACGAACAAATGACGGAAAATATGGTCGCATGGGCAAAGGACAGACTCGGGATCCCGGAATATGCCGGCTGGTGTCTGGACTTTATTGAAGACGCGCTCGAGCAGAGCAACGGTATCGAAATATTCGGCGGGGACAGCGCGAAGGAATCCTGCGATATGTATCGGGACGCGCTTCAGACCGGTATTCCCGAAAGAGGCGCCTTCGTATTTTATGATTGTCTCTGCCCGAGCGAAGACGGTCCCGTTAACTGGGGACACTGCGGTATTTCTCTCGGAGAGGGGCAGATCATCCACGCGTGGGACGTGGTCAGGGTCGACGCTTATACGGAGATCGAAGAGCTGACGGCACTGACCGGCGATCATCCGAAGTATCTCGGCTGGGTACCGCTCAGCCGGGTACTGGCGCAGAGGCCGGATTAAACGAGCTTGAGGAAAACCAAAAAGGATAGTACCATGAGCAAAGTAAAACTGACCGTAACGGAAAGCAGCTGCAGATGCGGCTATGTAAAGACGGGAGATACCTTCCTTGTTGATGATTTATGCCCGCCCCTGTGCCATGAATTGTGGAACGTGATATATCCGTCGGTATATGCCTTAAAGAACGGCGCCGACCTGGACTACGGAAAAGCACGGGCCAGGTGCTTTGACGCCGCGTGTCCGGATGAAGGCAGAGTGCGCATCCACGGGGAGCTCGCAGAGAACTGAAGCGCACAGCTGCCGGGCAAATGAATCAAAACGGAGCAGGAAAACATGATCGAAACAAAACGGCTGAATATTTATCCGGCTTCCCGGGAACAGATGGAAGCCTTTATTGCCGCGCAGTCAATGGACGTACTGAGGGCGGCCTATAAGGAAATGCTGGACGGCTGTCTTGCGCATCCGGATCAGTGGGAATGGTATGCCATCTGGATGATCGAACGGCAAGACGGCACCCATGTCGGTGAGCTGTGCTTTAAAGGGCTTTCCGAAGAAGGGACCGCAGAGATCGGATATGGGATCGCAGAAGAATATCAAGGCTTCGGTTATGCATCTGAAGCGGTTGCGGCATTTGCGGACTGGGCCTTGGATCATCCGGGAGTATCGTGTATCACGGCGGAAACGGAAGAGGGCAATATTGCCTCACAAAGAGTTCTGCAAAAAGCAGGTTTTGTCCCTACCGGAGAAAACGGCGAAGAGGGCCCGCTTTTTGTCCGCAGGATCACGATCCGTCCGGAAGAGCATAAGGATTATAAAGATATCGTTTCGCTGGTGCTTCGATCGTTCAAGGAAGGAACGGATTACTCGGACGGCACGGACATCGTCGCCCTGATCGAGGAGATCCGGGATTCCGCATACCGTATCCCGGAGCTTTCCTTTGTTCCGGAGCTTGACGGTGAGATCGTGGGACATTTCCTGTTCTCGCACTTTCCTCTGTCAGAGACCCCGGAGGGCGGTCACGGCGGCGCGAAGGATACCGATATCGTGATGCTGGCCCCCGTTTCTGTCCATGCCGATCATCTGCGGCAGGGCATCGGCTCGGCAATGATCAGACTTGGCATCCAAAAAGTCAAAGAAATGGGATTCAAGGGCATTATCGTCGAAGGCAACTACCGCTTTTATAATACGGTCGGTTTCAGAACGTCGTCTGAATACGGCATTTATCCCGTCAGCGGATATCCCATGACCGAGCCGAGATGTCAGATGTGCATGGAGACCTACTCCGGCTCGCTGAAAGACCGGGGCGGGTACGTGGTGTACGATATGTATTGCAACGCGTAGCGGAAAGCGGTGCGGATAATGTCCGTGCCGTTTTCGTGCGTCTGCGACAGAGTAGATAAAAACAAATGACAAAACTGTCACCATAGCGTCACCTGAATCAATGGCAGGATTGCCCAAAAATAAGATACAATACCGGCAGAAAACAAAAGGAGGCAATCCTATGTCTATTTTAACCGTGGAAGGCCTGAAAAAAACCTATACGACACGCTTCGGCGGCGCTCCCGTGGAAGCGCTGAAAAACGTGAGCTTCTCCGTGGAAAGCGGAGAATACGTCGCTATCATGGGCGAGTCGGGAAGCGGGAAAACTACGCTTCTCAATATCCTTGCGGCGCTCGATAAACCGACCGCCGGAAAGGTCCTGCTCGACGGGATGAGGCTGTCCGATGTGAAAGAGAAGGAGCTTGCGTCGTTTCGCAGAGAGCATCTCGGCTTTGTCTTTCAGGAATTCAACCTGCTTGATACGCTGAACGTAAAAGATAATATCCTGCTTCCGCTCGTGCTCGGCGGCACACCGGTGAAGGAACTGGAAAAGCGGCTTCTGCCGATCGCAAAGTCGCTCGGGATCGAAGAAATCCTCGGAAAATATCCGTACGAGATCTCGGGCGGACAGAAGCAGCGCACCGCCGTGGCACGCGCGCTGATCACGAATCCCAAGCTGATCCTGGCCGATGAACCGACGGGGGCGCTGGATTCGGCATCCTCCGGCGATCTGCTGCGCGTATTCGAAAAGGTCAACAAAATGGGACAGACGATCCTGATGGTCACCCATTCCACCGACGCGGCTTCCCATGCTGACCGTATTCTGTTTATCCGTGACGGCGTGATCTTCCACCAGATCTATCGCGGCGACAGTACCAATGATGAGCTGTACAAGAAGATCTCCGATACCATGACCGTGTCGGACACGGGCATCGGTATCAGCCAAGCAGACCTTCCGCGCGTTTTTGAAAAAAGCTATACCGGAAGCAACGGCAGAGCCGGTGCCAAGTCCAGCGGACTGGGGCTGTATCTGGCAAAGCAGGCGGCAAAGCTGATCGGCGTGACATTGTCAGCTGACAGTACGCCCGGCTGCGGAAGCCGGTTTTCACTGACGCTTCCGGAAAAGAACTAAGAAGCCGATCACGGAAACGACTGGACAACTGTGATAAGGTAAACGAAAAAGGAGAGCAGAAGCTCTCCTTTTCTATGCGGGTAGCCGGACACGAACCGGCACGCTTTAAGGGCGAGGGATTTTAAGTCCCTTGCGTCTACCTATTCCGCCATACCCGCAGCTGGCCGCTTTTGCGCCGCGGCCGCGGCGCGGACGGAGATCCGTCCGATGGACCCTCAGGGACTCGAACCCGGGACCGATCGGTTATGAGCCGACTGCTCTAACCAACTGAGCTAAGGGTCCGCATCGTCCCGATTCTAACAGGATTTGCCGCTTCTGTCAATGCTTTTTTGGCCCGGCGGGCGCCGGGAGCGCTGACGGCGAAGGGCAGTCGAGGCAGGGCTCAGTGGCCCTCTCCGGCGATCCCGGCCAGGGCGTTCCGGCGGTATACCGTGCGGTAGTGCTCCTCGAAATAGGCCTTGGTGGAGGCATTTGCCGGAAGACTGCGGCCGTACTCGCTGAGCAGGTGGCAGAGGTTCGCGAAGGCCTCCTTGTGACGGGCGGAGGCGCTGACGGTCAGGTAAAAGGTGTCGGTCTTGGGCGCCAGGAACAGCGCGGTGTGGACGCCGACAGGGTCCTTCTTCAGGGTGGGAGGCAGCAGGAGCGGGCGTCTCGCGTCGAAGCAGAAGACCGCCAGGGGATCCGGCTCGGGGAGAGGCGGCTGCTCCGCGTTCTTTTCCTTGGAGAGCTTGACCACGTGCTGCAGGACGCGGATGATCTGCTCCGCCTGGGCGGCCAGGGGCAGCTCATCGGGCGAATTCACCTTGGTGATGGTGAGGGCCAGATCGCCGTTTCCGGCGGGGGAGGCCTCGATCAGCAGGGGGTATTCATTAGGCTCGAAGCCCAGCTCCTCGGAGGACTGGGCCAGCATTTCCCGCACTAAGGCCTGGGCTTCGCCGCCGCCGGCGGCCAGAGCCCGAAGGTTCAGGTGACGCTGCAGCAGATCGCTTTGGGTCAGGATGCAGCGGATCTGGTTATCGTTAATTTTTTCAATTTTCATAGCTGTGACGTTCCTTTCTGCCTTGCTGTTCCGGCAGATGACGCAGGAAGACTCCAGCGTCTGTATTTACGCTCCCAGCTTCTCCAGAGCGGCCAGCTTGAGAGCGGTGCAGAGCACCTCCATTGCCTGCTCCAGCTCATTCAGCGGAGGAAGCGAGGGGGCGATGCGGATGTTGCTGTCCTCGGGGTCCCTGCCGTAGGGATAGGCGGCACCCGCGCCGGTGAGGACCACGCCGGCTTCCTTCACCAGGGCGACGGTCCGCTTGGCCAGCCCGGGCTCGGTGAAGAGGGAAACGAAATATCCTCCCTCGGGGGTCTGCCAGTGACCGATGCCGGCGGGGCCGATCTCGGCGCTCAGCCATTTGAGCACGCAGTCGAATTTGGGCTTCATCAGCGCCGCATGCTTCTGCATCAGCTCCAGGGTGTGGGCCTTGTCCTTCAGGTATTTCACGTGGCGCAGCTGGTTTACCTTATCGTAGGAGATCATCTGGATCCCCATGAGGGCCTGCAGGTAGTCCTGGTTGGCCTTGGAAGCGGCCATGCAGGAAATGCCGGCACCCGGGAAGGTGATCTTGGAGGTGGAGGCGTATTCGTAGACCATATCGGGATTTCCCGCCTCGCGGCAGAGGGTCAGGATATCCTCAAAGGGCTTGAAGGGTCCGGTAAATTCGTGCACGCAGTAGGCGTTGTCCCACATGACGGTGAAGTCCGGCGCGGCGGGCTTCAGGGCGGCCATGCGGTGCACGGTCTCGTCGGAGTAGACGATGCCGTCGGGGTTGGAGTATTTGGGGACGCACCAGATCCCCTTTACCGCGGGATCCTTCACCAGCTCCTCCACCAGATCCATATCCGGGCCGGTGGGCAGCATGGGCACGGTGATCAGCTCAAAGCCGAAGCTCTCGGTGATCTTGAAGTGCCTGTCGTAGCCGGGAGCGGGGCAGAGCCATTTGCGGGTCTTTTCTTCGCTCCAGGGGCGCGGCGAATGCAGCAGACCGTGGGTCATGCCCTTGGCAACGGTATCATACATCAGGGTCAGGGAGGAGGCGCCGCCGATGAAGGTCTCCTCGGGCTGAACGCCCAGCAGGTCGGCAAAGTAAGCTCTGGCGGAGGGAAGTCCGGCCAGATTGCCGTAATTGCGGGCATCCACACTGCCGTCCAGGCAGTCGGCGGGGTCGGTGAGGACCGTCAGGATATCGGAGACCAGATCCAGCTGGGCCTTCCCGGGCTTGCCTCTGGACATATCCAGCTTCAGATCCAGGGCCTTCAGCGCTTCATAATGGGCGGCTACGGCGGCCTTCTCGGCCTTTAACTCGGCAGGACTCATTTCCTGATACTTTTTCATGGGTGATACTCCTTTCTCTGCCCCGGGGTTTCTGAGGGATGCCCGGGGAAGCAGCCGCGGTAGGGAGCGGCTTCAGGGATCAGCGCGGCAGAGCATGGCTCATCAAGAGCGCCTGCTGCAGTATCAGGCCAGTATAACTCGATTATTTCGAAAAGTCCATATAAAACATGACTTTTTTATTTTTTTTAGAAATTGACCTTATTTTTGAAAATCCAGGGTGAGTACGGTCTGCAGGGGCACCTCGCCGCCCACCGTAAGCACCGGGCCGCTGCGGACCGCGGCGGTGAGGCGATAGCGGCCGGCAGGGGCGGCGGCAAGCCAGGCGTCTGTCTCGGCATCGGCAAAGGAGGCGGATTGGTTATAGCCCTTGCGGCCCACGTTCACGCGCTTCTGAAAGACAGTCTGTCCCGCGCTGTCGCTGATGCTCAGCTCCAGATAGGCGATCGTGTAATTGGAGAAGACTGAAAAACGGACGCCGTCCTTTACCGTTTCCGGCGTCATGTCGTGCAGGACGTTGATGCAGGAAAGCTCCACCTCCTCGGTCTCATAGACGCTGAGGCTCAGCGGAACGTAATCCAACGCCTCCAGATCGAGGAAGCTGAAGGGATAATCCTCGTTCATGGAAGACGTGTAGAGATATTCATAGCCGGGCTTGTCCCGATAATCCATCCGGGACGTGGTCCTGATGAGGCTTTCCTCGGGGTATTTTACGTAGTAGTGGTAAACGACGCCGCCGGCATCGGAGGCGATGAGCTTGCTTTCTGCGGGGTCGATGCTGCCGTCACTGCGGCGGACGATCACCGGAGCCTCGGTCACCAGCCGCACGTGCATGTGAAGGACCTCCTTGGTGACGGGATCCATCTCAAAGCAGTAGATCCAGTCGCCGGGCCGGCAGGAAGCATAGGCCTCCCAGACCGTCTCGAGGGGAACGGCCCCCAGGATGTCCGCGCCGTTCATGCTGCCCTCCGGATTGCTCAGCCCGCCGACGAAGCTGATCCGGCGGTCCGTGAAGGCGCGGCCGTAGAAGGAGCCGATGGGGGTCACGGCCGAGATGCAGTCGTGGACAAAGCGGTGGCAGTCCATGCCGGCCGCGGTATCGTCCGTGTAGCCGGCGGTATAGACGCCGTCGGGGCCCACGATCTCCTGAAGCTCCGCCGCGGTATACAGCGAGGCGCGGGAATATAAGGCGCCCCGGATGCGGGTGTCCGCGGGATATATCATGGTGTACTTCAGCAGCTCGCTGAAGCCGTTGTGGGTAAAGTTGTAGGTATAGGCTACCCGGGGCAGCGTGTAGAGGGTGCCGGTGATCCGGTGGGAATGGGCCACGACGATATTCCGGAGGGTCTCTTCGTCGATATGGACCGTCTCAGCCCTTGCGGGAGCGCCGACAAGCTCAGGCAGGAGACCGCTGTACCCGGTGAGCCGGACCTCGGTGAGCCTGAGCCCGCCGAAATGGGCGGAATAGTTTCCGAAGGGCAGGACCCGCAGCGCCGTGATCCGGCAGTGCTCCGGCAGCACCGTGAGCAGGTCCTCGGTCCGCAGGCGGTAGAGGACGCCGGCTTTGCCGTCCGCCATGGTGACGGAGCGCTCCGGAAGCGCCTGCCTGAGCGGCAGATCCGCTGCGGTGAATTGGGTGCTCCCGTCTGCGGCATAGGCGATCCGGAAGGAGCCCAGCGTATTCATATTGATATCGGAGTCGGCGGACACGTAAATATTGCCGATCTCCAGCTCTATCGCGTAAAAATCGTCGGTGGAGAAGGGCTGCAGGCCCTCCGGGGAAAACCAGATCCGTTCCTCGCCCTGCAGGCCGCCCTTGCCCGTGTCGTAGTTGTTGTAGAAATTCCAGGTGTCCAGCGTGAGGGCAGTCTCGGCGCCCACGGAGGCCTTGCGGCACCAGCTTTGGGTGGAATTGGAGCTGATCTGACGGCGGTTATCCGCGGCATTGGGCCCGGCGGTAAAAGCGAAGAGCACCGTGGGGACCGAGGGCTCCTCCGGTATTTTCGCCGGCTGTGCCGGAGCCGTAGGGGCCTCGGGAGAGGCTGAGGGGCCTGCCGCGGTCTCTGCGGAAGCCGGCTCCGAGGCGGTCGGGGGCAGCGTTTCCCGGGGAGCGGTCTCCTCCGGGACGGTCGAAAGCGGAGCTTCGGAGCTGACGGCATTTTCCCCGGGCGCGCAGGCCGAAAGGACCAGACACAGGGAAAGCAGCAGGAGGAAAATACGTTTCATGATCGGCACCTCGGTTTCGGCTCAGAGAAAAACAGGGTCGGGCATCGCCGCCGGTGCCGCGTCGGTCTGCTCCGGCGGATGCGGTCCGGCTGACGGCCGCGGGGCTCTTATTTGGTGAAATCCATGGCGAACAGGGTCTGCCGGGGCACCTCGCCGCCCACCTCCAGCACCGGACCGCTCTGCGTGGTCATGCTGTAATGGTAGCTGCCGGCCGGCGCCGCCTTGATCCAGGCGTCCGTTTCCTCATCGGCAAAGGAGAGCAGGAAGGTATAGCTGCCGACGCTGACCCGTTTGCTGTAGACGGTCTGGCCCTTGTCATTGGTGATCGTCACGTCCAGATAGGGCAGGCGGTAGTTGGCGCTGACGGCCAGGCGGACGCCCTTCACGAAATTCTCCGCGGTCATATGGTGCGTCACGAGAGCGGAAAACTTCTGCACCTCCTCGGTCTCATAGACCTTGAGGCTCATGGGAATATAATACTTCTCCAGCAGGGAAGCGAAGCTGTAGTATTCGTTGACCCTGACGGAGCCGGAGTACAGGTAGGTGAAGCGGGAATCGCCCCGATACAGGGAAAGGTCGGTGGTGCGCACGATCTCACCGCTGTTCTTCTGATAGTAGTGGTAGACGGTGCCGCCGGCCTCGGTGCAGTACAGGTAGCTCTGCTCGGGAATGATCCGTCCCTTTTCATCCCGGTAGACCACCGGGGCGCCGGTGACCAGACGCACGTGAGTCGCCACGGTCTTGGCAAATGCGGCATTGTTGCCGGCAAAGGAGACCACCAGATCGCCCTCCCGCAGCAGCGCCATAGCCTCCAGCTGGTCCTGATCGCTGAAGCGCGCCACGATCTCCGGCGCATTGGACAGGTTCTCGTCGTTGTTCAGCTTGCCCAGATAGGTCAGCTCGGGGTCGGTGTAGGCCGCCGTATAGGTCGCTCTGGCGGTGGATACGGTATGGATGGCGTCGTGGGTGATCCGGGCGCAGTCCATGCCCGCCACGGTATCGTCGGTGTAGCCGGCTGTGTAGACGCCGCCCGCGTCGATGGATTCGAACCATTCTCCGGCGGATATACAGCGGGTGCGGGAGTAGATCGGTCCGCGCAGGGTAATGCCGGCGGGGTAGATCAGGCTGTATTTGTCGCCGACGCCGGTGGGGCCGGTGTAGTTATAGGATTCGGCCTGCTGAGTGAGCTTGCAGGTGGCGGTGGCGACCTGCATCATTTGGGTCACCACGATCTCCCGCAGGGTCTCCTCGGGAATGTGCACGGTCTCGACGGACCGGACCTCGTCGCCCTTGCGGACCGGCAGCTCGCCGCTGTAGGCGGTCAGATCCACGTCCACCAGACGCAGGCCGCCGTAGTGGCTGCCGTAGTCACCGAAGGGCTTCACGCGAATGTCGGTGATCAGGGCATCCGCCGGCAGGACCTCCAGCAGATCGTCGGTCCACAGGGTGTAGAGGATGGCGGTCTTCTTGTCGGAAAGGACCAGATACTCTCCCTGGGTATAATGCACGCGGATGGGGACGGGGGTGAAGCTCGCACCGTTATCGGTGGAGTACAGCAGCTGCATCTGATCCAGGGTGTTCATGTTGATGTCGGAATCCACTGCCACGTAGAGGTTCCGCAGGGTCAGCTGCAGGGAGTAGAAGAGCTTGGTGGAGAAGGACGACATATTCACCAGCTCGAACCAGATCCGTTCTTCGCCGGGAAGACCGCCGCTGCCCTTGTCGTAGTTGTTGTAGAAGCTCATCACGGAGAGGGAGGGCTCGGTATCGGTGCCCACGCAGGCCGTCCGCATCCAGCTCTGGGTGGAGTTGGAACGGATGGTCTGGGCCTGGTTTGTGCCCTTAGCCGCGCTGAAAGAGAACAGCTGGGTCGCCTTGGAGGGGTCCTCAGGGGTCTTTCCGGGCTTGACGGGAGCGGTCTCCTCTTCAGTAGAAGCGGTCTCGGCGGAGGGATCCTCCGCAGATAAAACAGGACTGCTTTCCTGGGCAGGGTCGCTGCCCGCGGGGGTCTGGCCGCCGCAGGCGGCCAGAGACAGTAGCAGTACCAATGTCATCAGGAAAGCAGTCGCTTTTTTCATGATGTACCTCAGTATGAAATTATTAGTGCTTAATCGTTCGTGTAGTTGTCGAAGTAGCCCTGTACCAGGACCACGGGGGTGCCCTTGTCGCCGGAACCGCTGGTCAGGTCGCAGAGGGAGCCGATCAGGTCGGTCAGCTGTCTGGGCGTGGTGCCCTGAGAGGCCATGGTGCCGAAGAGGTTAGCGTCCTTCTTGCGGATGCTCTCGGAAATGGCTTCCTTCAGCGCGTCGCCGGACAGATCCTTGAAATCGTTATCGGCCAGATACTTCAGCTTCAGCTCGTTGGGAGTGCCCTTCAGGCCGGAGGTGTAGAAGGGAGATACCACCGGGTCAGCCAGCTCCCAGATCTTGCCGACGGGATCCTTGAAGGCGCCGTCGCCGTAGACCATGACTTCGACCTTCTTGCCGGTCTTCGCCAGGATCTTGGCCTGGATATCCTCTACCAGACCCTGACCCTCCCGCGGGAAGAGCTTGATCTTGTCCTCGGTGGATTTGTTGGAGCCCAGCAGACCGTAGCGCTCGTTGCAGCCGGAGCCGTCCACGGGAGCGTTCATGATCTCGTCCAGACCCAGAACGGTCTTGGCGCCGGCAGCCAGCAGCTGCTTCTTGGTGCGGAAGTGACCGTGGATGTCGCAGGCGATCACGGTATCGGTGTAGTCCAGGATGGCCGCGGCCTTGTTGCCGATCAGGATCTCGGCCTCAGCGCCGCATTCCGTGATCAGATCATAGTAGTACTGGACGTAGTCCATGCCGGTAAACAGGTGTCTGGGGGCGCCGAAGAGCTCCTTGAACCGGGCCCAGGTCAGCACGTCCGTATAGGGGTTGACGCCGCTGGCTTCGATCTTGTCCTGATCGACCAGGGAGTTGCCCTGCTCGTCGCTGGGATAGTTCAGCATCAGCACGATCTTCTTCACGCCGAGAGCGATGCCTCTGAGGCAGATCGCGAAACGGTTGCGGGAGAAGATGGGGAAGATCACGCCGACGGTGCCGCCGCCGGTCTTGGCCTTCACGTCCTTCGCAATATCATTGACAGTGCAGTAATTCCCCTGTGCCCGCGCTACGATGGACTCGGTGATCGCGATCACGTCTTTGTCTCTCAGGGAAAAGCCTTCGCTCTCGGCGGCAGCCAGGACGCTGTCGGTCACGATGCAGCTAAGGTCATCTCCTTCGCGGATGATGGGGCAGCGAATGCCCCGGGAAATGGTACCCACTCTACGTTCTTCCATTGATTTGTTGTCCTTTCCATAAGGGATGAGGATCGCCGAAGCGGCACAATCCTACGCATATATAATAATGCTTTTTTGTACGGATTACAAGTTTTTTTAGAAATGAGTTTGCATTTTCCGCGCCGGACTTTCGGAAAAACGAAAAAGAAGCCCCGAAGGGCTTCTTCAGGGGCAGAGAATGCTGACTCAGCCTTTTTTCTTGACCCGCTTTTTCTCCACCAGGATGAAGAAGAGGCCGATGCCGGTGGTGATCATTTCCCGGATGCGGAACAGGAGACCGGTCATCAGGCCCAGCGCCTCGTCACCGCCCAGCCAGCGCACCGCCAGCGTCGTGCCGCCCTCGCGGGTACCGGCCTGCATGGGCACGATAAAGAGCAGATTGGCCAGCAGGGAAGCGGTGCTCATGACCAGGACCGCGCCGAAGAAGCCGGTGGCGAGCTCCAGATAGCGGAGGATCATCAGGTACTCCAGACACTCCGCCAGCCGGGAGACGTATTCCTGCAGCACGGCCAGCCGGAAGCGCTTGGGCTCTTCCCGGAAGGCACTGATACCGGCATCGATATCGGCCAGCAGCTGAGCGTTTTTGTCCAGCAGCTTCAGCAGCGGTTTTTTCAGCAGGGGGAGCTTAGCCAATGCCCGCAGGCAGGGCAGGACGATGCCGCCCTTCTTCTTGAGGAAGAAATAGGTGCAGAACAGGAGCGCGAAAAAGCCGGACAGCAGGATCACCAGGGAAATGCCCCATTCTCCGGGACAGCCGAAGCAGAGGTACACCACGGCGCCGGTGGCCCAGAGCATGGCGTGGCCCAGGGTGTAGAGCAGTGAAAAGGTCAGGGTGGAGGAGGCGGCCTTCTCCTTGCTGACAAAATGCTCCAGCTCCAGGATCCGGTAGGGCTCGCCGCCGAAAAGACCGGCGGGGGTCACGTTGTTGAGGGCCACCCCGGCCAGGCAGATCTTGTACATGTTGGCAAATCCGACTTGGGCGGCATCCTCTCCTAAGATATTCAGGTATATGCCGCTGTGCAGCGCGAAAATGCCTGCCCACAGAAGCAGCTGCCCGCCCAGCTCCAGAAAGAAGCGGGGACTGAACAGCGTCTGCCAGTCGGCATCATTCAGCCCGGCCCCCTTGATCAGCAGGAGCAGACCCGCGAGGCCCAGGATAAAGAAAATCAGGCGCAGGCTTTTTTTCATTGCTTGTCATTCTCCTGTGGGAAAAAGCTCAGGGTCAGTTCCTCCGCGATCCCCTCGTAGGTCCTGCGCATAAAGCCCTTGATGAGCTCCATGATCAGGAAGGTGAAGGGCAGGAACCAGAAGGGCTGACCGACAAGCACCAGCACGTACAGCACGATGAGCCGGATATTGGTGGTGAGCACGTTGGTCAGCTGGATGTAGGGACGGCTCTTCTCCACGAAGGCCTTCCGGAGGGCGGGATCCACGTCGCTTTCGCCCTGCACCAGATCCATCAGCCGGTGGATGCGGGGCGAATTCTTCTCCTGACGTCTGGTCCAGCCGAGAAGACTGGAAAGATAGCATTTCTCCCAAAGCGGAGCGTCCTGGGGCAGGGCCCGGCGCTCGGCGAGGATCAGCTCGGTGTGGCCGAATTCGCTGTGCTCGGCGCCTCTCAGGAAGAAGAGGTGCGCGTTGCGGTAGTAGTCCGCCAGCTGGTTCTGCCCCATGTTGATCCAGGCCCCGGTGAGGAGCAGGATGGGCCAGATGAGCAGCCCCCAGGGGCGGTCCGTGAAGGGAATGTTATCCCCCATCAGCCGGATGCCGATGGCCAGATAGGCCGCGGCCAGGCGGATGCCGTCGGAGATGCCGTCCAGGGCCCGCCCCAGCTTGGAGGAGGTGTGGGTGAGCCGGGCGATCTGTCCGTCGGTGGAATCCAGGATGCAGGAAAAGGTGAAGAGCAGGATGCCCAGCAGATTGATCAGCAGGTTCCGGGGAGCGAAAAGGGCGCCGCCGATAATGCCGAAGAAGGTGGAGATGAAGGTCACGGCATTTGCCGAGACGTGGGCCTTGATGCAGAGATTGGTCCAGACCATGCCCAACGGGTCGTTGAACAGGCGGTCGATGGGATCCTCGGTATCGTTGGATTTGCGGGCCAGCTCCAGCTCTTCTAATATCTTTTCACGGTCATTGCTCATGGATCACTTCTCCTATATGCCCCTGAGTCGCAGAGGGAAACGCGGGGCCTCGCCGCGGTCCTTAAAGGCGCCCGGGGCCCTCACGCCAAATATCCTATTGATAACGCAGCACAAATAATACCGCAAAACAAACGGCCTGTCAATAAGACAGGCCGCAGGGAAAATGCAGGACCGTCCGGCGCAGGCGCGCCCGGATCATTCGGTCCTGAGCGCCACCACGGGATCCTTCTTCGCCGCGCTGCGGGAAGGGATCACGCCGGCCACCAGGGTCAGCAGCATGCTGATCACCACCAGGATGACGGCCACGGCAGGCGGCAGATAAGCGCTCAGATTGTTGAGGTTCGTCAGCTTATGCAGGATCATGTTGATGGGAATGATCAGCAGGTAGGTGATGAGCACGCCCAGGACGCCGGAGGTGAAGCCGATGATCACGGTCTCCGCGTTGAACATGCTGGACACGTTCTTCTTGGAGGCGCCGATGGCCCGGAGGATACCGATCTCCTTGGTCCGCTCCTGAACGGAGATCAGGGTGATGACGCCGATCATGATGGAGGACACGATCAGGGACACAGCCACGAAGGCGATCAGCACGTAGGTGATGGCGTTGATGATGGTGGTGATGGAGCTCATCATCAGCCCCACGTAGTCCACGTATTTGATCTTCTGCATCTCATCCACGCCTTCGTTATAGGCGGTGATGGCCTCCTCGATCACGTCCTTGTCCGCGAAGGAGGTGGCGTACAGGTTGATGGTGGCGGGAGAGTCCAGATCCAGGCAGCCCAGCTTGATCAGATTGTCCTCATAGCTGCTTTCGGAAAATTCCATCAGCTTGTCGTAATAGTCGGCCAGGGTGTCGGTATCGGCGGTTTTCAGCGCCATATCCAGCCCCAGCAGCTTCTGGGCATCGGGCAGGGCAGCCATCTTCGCCTCGACCTGGGCCGCATACTGCGCCAGGAACTGCTCCCGGACCGCCTGGGTGAACAGCGCGGTCAGATCCTCGTCGCTCATGGAGGAGATATAGCCGGAAGCCATTTCCTCGGACATGCCCATTTGCTGGCTGAGGACCTGCGCCATCATGGCGAGCATGGAGGCCCGGTCATAGGCGGCGATGGTCTGGGCAACGGTCTGCTCCACCATCTCCTCGGAGGGGATGCTCATGATCTTCACGTACAGGGCGGCCTTTTCCTCATCGCTCAGGCTGTCCGCATGCGCCCGGAAGGCTTCGCCCTTGGCCTCCGCGCTCAGCTCCTCGGCGTCCTTGAAGGGCAAGCCGGTGAGCACGTCGGTGGCGGGATCGGCCAGCTGGGCCTTGACCACGTCGGCATCCTCCGCGGACTCGATGATGTATTTGGTGAGCAGGGAGGTGTAGCCGATGGAGCCGTATTCCTGGACGCCCACGGCATCCTCACCCGGTCGGCCGATGCCTACCACCTTGAGGGGCAGGGCCTTTTCGTACAGCACGGTCAGCGAGGCGTCGCTGTCCCGGAGATCCATGTAGACGTCTCCCGCCAGAACGTATCCGTCGGAGGGAAGCACGGTCCGGAAATCCATGTTCAGGATGTCCTCGTAGCTCCAGCTCTTCTGGGTGTAGGAGATGGTCTTGCCCTCCATCCCGGCGGTCATGAGCTCGGAGATCTCCTCCTCGGTCTTTAAGCCCATGGCGTAGAGGGCCAGGTCGGAGAGCTCGTTCCGCTCGTCCACGAACAGGATGATCTCGTCATAGGCGGCGGGCCAGCGGCCGGCCAGCAGCTCGTACTGATCCTTGAGCACGTCGTTCACCGCCTCGCCCTTCTCGCCGGGCAGCAGATCCTTCCACAGGGAGAAGCCGGAGCTCATGCTGTCGGAATAGCTGCTCAGCAGGGAGTTGCCGGAGCTCATCATGGCGGAGAAATCCATGCCCACGTATTTCTTCATGGCGTTCATCATCAGCTCGGTGGTATCGGAGCGGAGGATGGCGCCGGAGGTATCCTTGGTGTAGATGTTGAGGTTCAGGTCATAGCCGTAGGACACGGAGGACAGGGCCTTGCCCAGGGCGCTTTCCGAATCGGTCTGCTGGGCCTCCACGAATGCCTTGAAGGCCTTCAGGTCGTTCTCCCGGGTCTCCATGGAGTTGATGGCATTGGTCATCTGGTACAGCATGGCCTTCTGGTAAACGGCGTCCTTCTCATGGCGGCCGATGGATTCGGCTTCCCCGATGAAGGCCGTGATAAAGCTGCCCATGTCCAGACTCTGGGCCTCGATGGTGATGGGATAGGAGGACAGGGTCTGCTCCTGGACCAGATCGATGTACATGGTGGTGCCCTGCGATACCGAGTAGATCAGGGCGATGCCGATGATGCCGATGGAGCCGGCAAAGCTGGTCAGAGTGGTCCGGCCCTTCTTGGTGAACAGATTCTTCAGGGACAGGCCGAAGGAGGTGGCGAGGCTCATGGAGGGCTTCTTCACCTTGGCCTTCGCGTCCTCCTGCTTCAGGGCGCTGCGCTCGGCGGCGTCCTCCTCAGCGGAAAGGGGCGCGGAATCGCTGGTGATCCTGCCGTCCAGCATCCGGACGATACGGGTGGAGTAGCGCTCAGCCAGGTCCGGGTTGTGGGTCACCATCACCACCAGCCGGTCGCTGGCGATCTCCTTCAGGATCTCCATGACCTGCAGGCTGGTCTCGGAGTCCAGGGCGCCGGTGGGCTCATCCGCCAGAATGATGTCGGGGTTGTTGACGATAGCCCGGGCGATGGCGACGCGCTGCATCTGCCCGCCGGACATTTCGTTGGGCTTCTTCTTCAGCTGGTCGCCCAGACCGACCCGGATCAGGGCCTCCTTGGCCCGCTGGCGGCGCTCCTTCTTGCCCACGCCGGACAGGGTCAGGGCCAGCTCCACGTTCTGCAGCACCGTCTGATGCGGGATCAGGTTATAGGTCTGGAACACGAAGCCCACGGAATGGTTGCGGTAGGCGTCCCAGTCCCGGTCCTTGTAGTCCTTGGTGGAGCGGCCGTTGATGACCAGGTCGCCGTCCGTATAGCGGTCCAGACCGCCGATGATGTTCAGCATGGTCGTCTTTCCGCAGCCGGAGGGGCCGAGGATCGAGACGAATTCGCTCTTCCGGAACTGCAGGCTGATGCCCTTCAGGGCCTGGACGTTGTCCCCGCCGGCAGGATAGATCTTCGTGATATTTTTCAGCTCAAGCATAGGGTCTGCCTTTCTTGTGAATGGTCATGACAGGACTATACAACAAAAAGCCCCCTTTGGATAGGGGGCTCGCTTAGATTTAAGGAAAAGTTCAGAAATTTTTGTTATTTGGGGCAAATTCAGCAGCCGTAGACGTCCTTTACCTTCTGCTCCAGGTAGTCGCAGTAGACGGAGGGATCGAAGGGCTCGCCCAGGACCCGATCCAGCAGCTCCGCCGGCGTATACAGGCAGCCGTGCTGCCAGATATTTTCCCGGTTCCAGGCGTTGATGGGCGCGAAATCCCCCTCGGCGAGGCAGCGGTCCACGTCTACCGTCTCCCGCATTTTCTTCAGGAACTGGGCGCCGTAGGCGCTGCCCAGGGCGTAGGAGGGGAAGTAACCGATGGCGCCGCCGGACCAGTGGCTGTCCTGCAGGACGCCGGAGCGGTCGTCGGGCACGTCCACGCCCAGATATTCCTTATACAGCCGGTTCCAGGCGGCGGGCAGCTCGTGCACCGTCAGGGTCCCCGCCATCACGGCCTTCTCCAGCTCGTAGCGGATCATCACGTGCAGGCAGTAGGTCACCTCGTCCGCGTCCACCCGGATCAGGGAGGGCTCCACCCGGTTGACGGCGCGGAACAGCTGCTCCACGCTGACCCGGGCGAATTTGTCGGGGAAGAGGGTGCGCAGCTTGGGCAGCAGGGCGAAGCAGAAGGCGCGGCTCCGGCCCAGGATATTCTCGTAGAAGCGGCTCTGGCTCTCGTGGATGCCCATGGACACGCCGCCGTCCAGGGCGGTATAGGCAAATTCCTCCGGGGAACCGGTATCGTACAGGGCGTGGCCGCCCTCATGGGCCACCGAGAAGAGGGAGGAGGCCATGTTGCCGCGGTCGTAGTTGGTGGTGATGCGCTCGTCCAGATGAGAGCCCAGGGAGGTGGTGAAGGGGTGTTCGGTGGTGCCGAGGCCCACGTGGTCCGCATCCAGCCCGATGAACTCCATCAGGTACAGCGCCAGCTCCTCCTGCTTATCCTCCGGGAAATCCCCCTTAACGCAGGAATCGTCCACCTGGGGGCAGGCCTGGACCTTCCGGATCAGGGGCACCAGCCGTTCCTTTAGGGCGGCGAAGAAGGCGTCGCATTTTTCGGTGGTCAGACCTTCCTCATATTCGCCCAGCCAGTAGTCGTAGGGATCCTTTTCCGGGGCCAGATACCCGGCAAATTTCTTCTGGGTGTCGAAGATCTGCTGCAGATAGGGCTCGAACAGGGCGAAATCGGAGGTCTCCTTGGCGGTGTGCCACACGTCGTCCGCCTCGACGATCAGGGTCTCGTAGGCGATATATTCGTCCATCGGGATCTTCTGCAGATCGCGGATGGATTTGAGCAGCAGCTGCACCCGGCGGCGTTCTGCCTGGGACAGTCTGGCCTTGTGAGCGTCCAGGAATTCCAGCAGCTTCACGCTGTCCTTGCCGGTGGAGATCTTGTACTGCTCCTCGCTGAGGATCCCGCAGCTGTGGGCCCGGTTGGCGGCCGTCCCCTTCGGGGCTGTGGTGGAGCCGTCGTAGGACAGCAGGCTGAGGGCGTGATCGTAGGCACTGAGGCGCTCCTCCAGCAGGAGCAGAGCTTCTTTGGCGTTCTGAATAGTCATGGATCTTCCTTCCCCCGCGCAGGCGGGTCAAACGTTTTCTTTAGGGACCAGGCCGATGGCCTGACTGTACTGTTCCCGGTGGCGTGCCTCGGCCAGGGCCTTGGGGTGAGCAACGAGGCCGTTGCCCTGCCAGGGGTCGTTAAAGAAATAGTGCTCCTCGTCATAGCCCACCAGCAGGAGGCAGTGCTCGTTGGAGCGCCAGCTGAAGCGGGAGCCGTCCTTTTTCAGATACCAGTCGGGCCCCGGCAAATAGGGCTTCATGTCGATGGTGGCCCAGACGGGCACGGGCATTTCTCGGTCGATATAGCGGCGGCAAAGAGCCTCCAGGCCGGTGCCGGTCTCGTCGCGCAGGGCAAATCGGTCTCCGGCGACCTTTTCCATCGCGCGGATGAGGACGGGGGCATAGCAGCCCATGGCCTCCGGATCCCGGGGATCGCCGCAGAAGACCTCCCGGGGGTCGCCGCCGTAGAGCTTATCTCCCCGCTGCTCGAAGCTTTCCTTCTCCAGACAGGTATCGATGAAGTCGAACAGCCGGACCGGATAGCCCAGGTACTGCAGCAGCATGACGGCGGTGACGCTTTCGCAGCCGGTATAAGCGCCGGCGGCGCTTTGGTCGATATAGGGTACGGGGATCAGCTTCATCGGGACTCCTTTGCGGGTGCATCTACGGGCAGTATAGCGCGTTTTCCGTGATTCGGCAACGGGTTTTTGACCGTCCCGCATCGGCTTTCCGGCCTCGTTATCGTTTGCCTGCGTCGGCCGCGCGCCGCGGGTCTGCGTCGGCCGCGGCGCCGCAGCGATGAGAGCTCCGTGCCCGGGCGGTACGGGATGGGCCCGCGCGCTTCTTCCGCCGGCAGCTTCGCCATTCGCGTAAAGGCCTGATGCCTTCCCGCTCAGGGCCCAGCAAACACGACTTCCTGCAGCCGTCGTTTTTGACCGGCGTCCCGAAGCTTCAGGCCCATGTCCCGCCGCCGGGCCCCCCGCATCTCGCCGCGGCCCGCAGGCTTCCCGCTCCTGCACTTCCTTCCCGCTGAGGTGCTCGATCTCGATCACATACATTT
>JAZLJI010000033.1:0-8614 GCA_045617825.1 Lachnospiraceae bacterium | reverse complement strand
GGCCTCTTCGAAGCCGCTGATGAAGTTCGGCTCCTTGCCGTTCGCGGCTTCCTTGATCTCGTCATAGGCTTTCATGACGTCGATGCCGGTCTTCTTCTTGAAGGCATCGTTGGCTTCACTCTTCGCCGCGTCGGAGACCTGCCCGATGATGCTGCCCAGCGGATCCGTCACCGCCTTGACCAGGTCGTCCTGCAGGGACTTGAATCCCTTCAGACAGCACAGGGTGTAGGTGGTCAGCAGCGCCGCGTTGTACATGATCTCCTCGGTATCGTCCGTCGTAAGCGCGTAGGCCGCCACGCTGATATTCGAGCAGGTAAGGCCGATCAGCGCGCCCGCGGTAAATTCGACCGCATTTTTCGGGGTGAGGCCGATGATGTAGGAGGCCATGCTGCGTTCGCCGGTGTCGAAGACCGAGACCGTCTTCATGCTCCAGGTGTCAATTTCCAGCCAGCACCAGCATTCCTTGCCGTACAGGCTGCCGGCAGCCGTGGGAAGGACGAAGGCGGTGTAGTAGTCTTCTTCGTCGCGCAGCCGCTCCAGCAGATAGGCGGGAGCGCCGAGCGTCTCGAAATAAGCCGCCGCCCGTTCCTTTTCCTCCCGGTCCGCGTCGACGTTGACGAAGCCGGAGCTTTCCGGCATGGAGGCCCAGACGTCCACGTAGGAGACGCCCTCGGTCGGATAGGCACTGCCCTCCGCCGTGCAGGCGCGCATCGTGAAGGCCTGGTTGAAGGCCTTTCTCAGCTCATCCAGGCTTCTGCCCTCCTGCGCGGTCTTTTCCGTATAGAGCAGGCCGCGGGACAGGTCCATCAGGTCGAAGCTGCCGACGGCATTCGTTCCGTCGGATTTCAGGGTCGCGCAGGCGGTAAGGGTACCGTCGACAAACGGAGCCAGTCCGAGCTTTTCACGGATCTCGGCGGCCGTCCCGGTCAGGGCGTACGCCATCCGGGCCAGCGCCGCGTGGGTCATCCAGCGGCCGGTGCCGTAATTGGTATTCAGGGTCTCCGCCGCCTTCGCGTTCTCGGAGGTCGCCGCCTCGTAGGCCGCGGCCGCCTGCTCCGTCAGCTCCGGCATATTCACGCCGATGCTCTTGAAGACGTCCAGCAGGGACTCGCCCTCCTTCAGGATATAGGTATGCTTCACCACGTCGTTCGGGAAGAAGGCGCTCTCCAGATAGACGTCGATCCGGTCGAAGTCGTAGCTGGCGCTGCTGGCCCACAGGGCACCGTCGTAGAACAGTCCCGCCGGCGTATCCAGCACCGCGGTGATCTTGTCATGGATCCCGTCGTCATCCTTGCCCAGAGAAACGAAGCTCAGATCGACCGGGTTCCGGCTGAAGTCCTGCAGGCTGATCTCCGCCTCCAGCAGCTTCACCGATTCGTAGTAGGCGGCACCGCCTTCACCGCCGCCCAGGATACTGCCGATATCCATCATGGCCAGCATTTGCTGAGCCATGGCCGCGCTCTCCGTCAGCTTGCCGGAGGCCTCGACGGAGATCCGCGCCCGGCGGATCTCCGGCTCGCTGCGCTCCGCCGGGACCACGCTGCCCAGACCGTAGAGCTCGTCCGCCTCATGGCGCAGGGCCGGCACGTAAACGTGGGGCTCGCCCTTCGCGTCCGTATAGGCCAGCGCGTAGAGGAATTCCGGCTTTTCGTCCAGGGCAAAGCCGCCCCAGCGTTTCAGGTTCTCCCAGCCGGCCTCATTGATCTTGAACAGTCTCATACCGGTCGCGTAGCCGAGTCTGCCCAGCAGGGTCTTGGTCAGATAATAGAAGTCCGCGTCCGAGCCGAAGCCCTGAGTGATCACGGCCTCGGGGGCGAAGCTGCTGCTTTCATTGTATTCGGTGGGCAGCCAGGTCAGGCCGTTCATCAGCGCCCTGAAGTCCTCCTCGGTCTTCACCGCCTCGATCTTCTGGGTACCGTAAACGGTCAGGTACGGCGTCTCGACGTGTTTGCCGACGATCTCGTCGTCCGTGAGACCGATGCTTTCCGAGGTCTCCGCCGTAGGATGCGTGGCCCGGTAGGCGGCCACGGCGGCCTCGACCTTCTTCGTCAGCTCCTCCTTGAAGGAGGTATCCACGCTGACGTAGGGTCTGCGGGCCAGCAGGGCCTTATCCGAGAACAGACTGTCGGAGATCGCCACCGACAGCTCCGGCAGCAGCTCGCAGGACAGCCGCCAGTCGTCCTGCCATTCGTCGTTCGCGACGCTGAAGATCAGGATGCCGCGGCGGCTCATGCCGTCGTAGGCGCCCCAATCCCGGTCCTCCGCGGTGGCGCCGAAGATCAGCTCTCCGGTCGCTTCCCGGTCGGCCATCAGCACGCCGATGGGCTCCAGAACGTCCGACATGTCGCCGAAATTCCCCAGACCCTTGGCACTCACGCCCATCATGATGGTGGCGCCGTTATTGCCGCCGGTCTCTAACCCCTCCACCTCGCGGAACAGGTACAGCGCGGTGTCGAAGCCCGCCGTGCCCTCGCCGTCCTTCTTGTCGATGACCGTGAAGTCCAGCGCGGCCTCCCGGCGCTCCTCGGAGGTATAGGCAAATTCATTGATGATCAGGGTAAAATACTCATGCTCGAAGCGCAGGCCCTCGCTCCTGCTGCTGTAGGCGCTGCCCTGCTGCACGTTCATCTCACAGCTGCCGCTGGCGAGATCCGCCCAGACGGAGGCCTCGTTTTCCGCCATCCGCACCGGGATCGCGTAAGGCAGCCGGACGTTCTGGGAGGAAGCGGGCGCGAGCTTCGTTGCGCCGGTGAAGCCCAGCGGCAGATTGCCGACGACGGGATCCATCGGGATCAGCAGGTCGCCGCTGTTCGTCGGCAGCTTATAGTAGAAGCGCTGCAGCGGATCGATATCCAGCAGAGCCTGCACGCGGGAGTCGAAGCGGGCCTCCACGACGCGGTACTCCGTCTTCGTGTCCTCGCTCTCTCCGTTACGGAGCTCGGCGCCTGCCAGGTCGTCCGTATCCGTTTTGCCCGTCAGGGTGATGTCGAAGGCATCGGAAAGCTTCTCCGGCTCCTCCTTCGGCAGCGCCGTCATTTCCAGCAGGTTCTGCGGCATCTTGCCCACCAGCGCACACTGCAGATGGCCGTACGCGGTGTCGTACATGTGCAGGGACAGCTGCCCGCAGCCGCTGTGCGTATCGTCAAGGGCAAATACCAGCACGCCGCTCAGGCTCTCGCCGAGCTCCAACGGCTCGTGCTTCTCGTTATACAGCTCGTTGACCTGGAGCATGCATTCGCCGGGGACCACTAACGGCGTTTCCGCGAGCCAGGTGGCCTCGGAGGCCGGCATCATGCGGCCGTTATTGTAGGATACGTAGAAATGATTGAAAATGCTCGGGATCTGATAGCCGGTCTCCTTCGCCGACGCGTTCTTCTTGTGGAAGGTCAGCGTGACGTTCAGCGCCAGGAAATCGTGGTACAGGCCCTTGAAGGAGCTCATGAAGTAGGCGTCCGTGACCGTCATGTCCGCGAACTCGTTGCTCACCGTCGCTTCGGCGAAGCTGATATGCTGATCGATGATCGTCTCGTTCCGGTCGTCGCCGCCGTACAGGAGCGCAGCCGTGTCGGGGCTGTAGGTCACGTAGGCACCGCCGTCGCGGAGCGTGACGCGGCCGGGCTCGATGGCCTTGCCCTGCTCGGTGAGCAGCTTCATCCCCTCCACGTTCACGGTCGCCGCGTAATTCATGCGGCTGCCCTGGTCGGTCAGGGTATCCAGAGAGATGCCGAGGCTCACGTCCTCCTTCACCTCGCCGGGCTTGTCGATGGAGTCCAGGACCTCGTTCAGCTTGGCCTGCAGCTGCTCAACGGAGGACGCGATGATGTAATCGCCGCCGGAAAGCTCAGCCGCGTGCCTGAAAAGCCCGTCGTAGCGTACCGCATAGTCCGCGCTGCCGAGGCCGGCGAAGAGCACGCGGATGCCCGCTTCCTTAAACAGCGCCAGCGTCGCCTCGAACTGCTCCGTCCGATCCTCCTCGACCTCCAGACCGGCGTCCGTAAAGAAGATCAGCACGCGCTTGGAGGAGCTCACGCCGCGCAGGGAGGAATAGCCCATCTGAAGAGCCTCCAGGGTCGGCGTGCCGCCCAGAGCCTGCGCCTCGGAGAGAGCCGCCAGCAGGCTGGCCTTGTCGTCGGTAAGGATCTGCCGCATCATGGGGCAGACGTCCGTGATGGCCGCGTCGGCGTAGGTGCCGAGCTGCATCAGAGCGCCCTCAGGCAGCTCCGCAAAGAAATCGTGGAACAGGGTGCGGACCCGGTTCATGCGGATGTCGCAGTCGTCGCCGGTCTCCGGCAGCTTGTTCATGGAACCCGAAATATCCAGCATCAGCGTCACGACGGGGGTATCGCCCACCGTATCCACCGTGACGGTAGGTCGCTCGTAGATCACGTCGATGGAATTGCCGAACTTGGTCGTCACCTCCGCGAACACCCGGTCCAGAGCCTTCGCGTCCGTAGCCGGGAAATACTCGCCCCGGATGCCGGCGATCTCCTTCATGGCGGCGGCATCGTGGTTCTGTCCGAAGCCGATCGCGAAGACCGTGACCTCGCTCTGCTCTACCCGGCTCAGCAGCTCCTTCTTGCTGATGGAGCTGCCGGGCGCCGGATCGCTGGGATTGTCCCGGGAATCGACGCCGTCCGTGAACAGGACGGCAAACGCATTGTCCTTGCCCTGCAGATACTCGAGACCCCAGGCCAGCGCGTCGTACATGGAGGTGTCGCCGGTGGCGGTCATCCCCTTTAAGGCAGCCACCGCGCCGGCCTTGTCCGTGCCGGCGTGCGGGATGAGCTGCTGCTTATATTCCAGGATCGTGATGGAGGCATCGTCCGGCAGATTCTGCACGAAACGGATGGCCGACGCGATGACGTCCGCCATGCTGTTCTTCATGGAGCCGGAGGTATCGATGCACAGCACGATATTGGCCGCGGCCGTCCGCTGTTTGATCTCCAGCACCTTTCCGGGTACCCCGTTCTCGGTGACGGTGAAATCCTCCGGCCCCGGCAGCACGGTCCGGTCCTCCGGATCGTAGACCGTGACGGTCAGCTTCGTTCTCTTCGGATCAGTGTAATCGGCGCTGTTCAGGGCGATGATCCCGACGGGGTTCTCCGTCGAAGCATTTTCCCCCAGCATATCCGCCAGAAGGGTCTGGGCTTCCGCTCCCAGCACCACCTCCGTGACGCGGCCGGAGCTGACCGGCACGTTCATAAGACGCAGGCTGCCGTCTTCGAGCACCCCGGAAGCGACCCGCAGGGTGTAGTAGCCCGCGGGGACCGTGAAGCAGTAGTTGCCGGCATTGTCCGGGAAGGGCTCGTACAGCAGCTGGTTCTCCCAGTCCGGAAGATAGGATGTCAGGCCGAAGGGGAACGCCAGGTCGGCTCCGCAGCTGCCGCCGGTACCGAGCAGCTTGACCATGCCCAGCTGCTCCCCGCAGCTGATGGGGGGCAGCTCGGCCGCCTCATCCACGCGGAGCGTAACGGTACAGCCGGTCTCGCCGTCCATGTTGCTGCGGTCCACGTGCCAGCAGGTCCAGCCTCCGATGGGAAGGAAGCCGTCGTAGGTCACGGTCTGTCCGGCCCGGGGCGAGATGGTATAGCTCAGGCCGTACTCCTCCATCATCAGATTATAGTTATTGTTTTCCGCCGGGCGGTCATAGGCCAGCGACAGCCCGCCGTAATCGTATTCGGCAAATGCCCTGAGGTCGAAGCCCTTGCGGATGGAATCCCAGGTCTCGGAGAAATCCACCGTCACCGCATACTGCCTGTCCGGGCTGTTTTTCGTATAGAAATAGTAGCTGTCGTCCGTCCAGAGCTCGTCCCGGTCAAAGGGAATGACGTGCTCCTTCCCGAGCTGAGCGATATGGACGCGGTATTTGCTGAGGCTCGCGGCTCCTTCCTCCAGCTCCGCCAGATACCACCAGCCGGTCTCGGAGTCCTCTTCCCAGTAGGCCAGGAAGCTGTCGGCGGTCGTTTCATACAAAACGGCCCCCTTCTCGCGGGCCTTGTAGAGCAGCCAGTTCTTCGTCAGCTTCTCATCCTCGATCCGCAGCCGGTATTCCTTTCCGTAAAACCTTTCGCGGATCGGGGTGAAGCCGTCCTCCGCCAGATACTCCGCGTCGAAATACGCGTTCTCTCCGCATTCCTCCCATTCGCCTAAGGCATCCTCGTCCAGCTCCTCGAAGTCGGTCCCGGGCACGCCGATGCCGTCCGCCGGACGGGTCTTCACGCCGGTAAGCTCAAGCTTGCCCGCGGGCACCGCGGGGTCGTGGCCGGAGGGATCGTCGTCGCCGCCGGAGGGCTTTGTCCCGGAGGTCGGGCCCTCCGTCTGAGCCGTCGGGTCCGTCTTCTCCGTGCCCTTGGTCTCGCCTTCAGAGCCGGAGGGGCCCTGTGTCTCGCTGCCGCTTCCCTGCTCCGTGGAGGTCCCGGGAGTATTTCCCCCGCAGGCCGCCAGGGAAAGCACCAGGGCGAGTGCCAGCAGCAGGCTGGTCAGTTTTTTCATGATCTTATTGTTCCGCATTGCTTTTCAGTCCTTTCATGACCGTTGTGTTCGAGGTGATATTTGCCATAAGTGACGAGATATTTTATCATACCGGCGCGGCTTCGTACAGCTGCCGTTTCAGGGCTTCCAGCTCCGCACGAAGTCCATGAAGACCTGCACCAGCCGGGAGGGCTCTCTTCTTCCCGACACCGCCATCACGATCTCCTTATAGATCCCGTCCGAAAGCCGCAGTCTGGCGACGCCCTCCTGCCGGTAGGTCTCGGCCTCCTCCCCGCACATGAAGGCGATGCCCAGCCCGGCCTTCACCAGGTTCATGGCGATGGGCGCCGCGCTGTTCCGGCAAATGATGTTCGGCACGAAGCCCGCCTTCTCGCAGGCCCGCATGAAGATGCCGCTGATGGTCTGGGAGGGCTGGTTGATGATGAAGCGCTCCGACGCCACCTCCTTCAGGGAAATGCAGCCCCGCTCCGCCAGCGGGTGATCCCGGGAGACCAGCAGGCAGTATTCGTCGCGGCCCAGCGGATAATAGTCGATCCCCGGGTGCGGCTCCTCCGGGCGCACCAGAAAGGCCAGATCGATGGTCTGCTTTTCCAGGGCCTCCAGCAGGGACAGCGAGCCCTGGCAGGACAGGTCCACGTTCAGATTGGGATAGGCCAGGTAGAAATCGGTAATGATCTGCCCGAAGCGGATCTTCTCCAGGGCGTTGATGGTGCCGATGGTGATCGTGCCCTTCAGCATCCCGGCATAGGCGGACATGGTCTGCCCCAGCTCATCCATTTCCCGGAGGATGCGGGAAGAGGCTTCCACGAAGGCCGCGCCGGCCTCCGTGACCTGCACATCCCGGGTGGTGCGCTGAAAAAGCTTCACGCCCAGCTCTTTCTCCAGCGCGATGATCTGCTGAGAGAGGGAGGACTGGCTGATATATAAGCTGTCCGCCGCGGCGGAAAACCGCCCGAACTTCGCGACAGCTACGGCGCTTTGCATTTGATTGAGGTTCATGGTGACGTCCTTTCCTGCTCTCCAATATATCGGAATATGCTCGTTTTTGCAATCATTATGTGCGGATAAGCTCTTGAAAACGGGGCATTTTCTGCTAAAATGGAGGCAGAATTTTCCGGAGATCACCGCGAACATATCACAGGAGGAAACCGCATGCAGTTTGAAGAGATCAGACAGCTGATGAACGAATACCACGATAAGACCTCCGCCCCCTTCGGCCTGGCCTTTTACGATCTGGAGAGCGGCAGGAGCTATGCCATTGAAGGGGAGCGGCATCTGCCCTGCGCCAGCATCTTCAAGCTCTGGCTTCTGGCGGAGCTGTACCGCATGGCCGAGGCGGGCGAGCTGTCCCTGGAGGAGGAATGGACCTACGAGGAAGAGGACTTCCGCGCCGGCAGCGGCGTGCTGATCCATCTGGAGCCCGGCAGCACGAGGCTGTCTCTGGCCAGCTTTGCCAAGCTGATGATGATGTATTCGGACAATGCCGCCACCGACAAGATCCTGAAGCGGGTGGGGCTGGAGCGGCTGCAGCGCTTCACGGCGGAGTTCGGCTTTGCAGACACCTTCATCGGGATGGGCTGCGACTGCGTCGCCGCGGCCTATAGCACCGTCAGCCCGGAGGAGGGCCCCTTCGGCGGCGTCAGCTACCGGAAAATGCCCTTCTACGGCGAGGACTGCCCCCAGTACACCAGCGCTCTGGATCTGGTACGGTATTTCCGGATGCTGGAGGGCGGGAAGCTCCTGGGACCGGCCATGACGGCGCGGGCCCTGCAGCTTTTGGAGGAATGCCAGACCAATACCCGCATCCCGGCAAAGCTGCCCTCCGGGACTCCGGTCGCCCACAAGACGGGCACCCTGAACCAGGTCATCAACGACGCCGGCATCATCACGGCTCCGGCGGGCCGCTATATCCTGGCCTTCTTGTACAACGGCAACATGGCCTCCTTTGAGGACTACATAGCCAACGGCCGCAACTGGAGGTCGGAGCCCATGCTGGCAGAGCTTTCCCTGAGGATCTTCGAGGCCTATGACCGTTGAGGTCTTCCCGTAAGGTCTTTTCATTTGACGCAGCCCGCGGGACGCAAAGAGCGCCTGACCCCTCACGGGGCAGGCCCTCTTTGCG
>JAZLJI010000032.1:0-17174 GCA_045617825.1 Lachnospiraceae bacterium | reverse complement strand
TGTGAGAGGGTGCTGCCCGGGCTTTTGACTTGTCTTTAGGTTTTCGGCGCCCGCCGGGGCCCCGCCCCGGTCAGTCCGCGGGGCTGAGCCGCCAGCGCTCCCTGTGGACCGCGCTCTCCCCCGGGGCCAGCATTTTCCGCTCGCCCAGGGTCTCCAGCTCCATGATATGACGGTTCATGTAGAGCTCTGCGTTGCAGCCCCCGTCCGGGCAAGCCTCGAGAGGATGCACCGGGAAGCTGATCTCCAGCCGCTGGCCCAGATTTTCCGCGGCGATCCGCCCCTGCGGCGAATACACCCCCAGCTTCAGCTTTTCTCCCTCGGGGTCGTGCCGGGCTAAGAGGCTGTCCGCCGTGAAGGACAGGCGGCCGTCCGCCGGGGAGGCCTTGCCCCAGAGGGCCAGCACCCGGTTCGGTGCGTATCCGCCGCCCGGTCCCGCGAAGCTAAGCTCCGCCCGTCCGCCGCCCCGGAGGGTCGTGATGCCCCAGGGCGCCGCGCAGACCGCCGCATCCCCCCGGTTCGTCAGAAGGTGCTCGACCGTAAGGCTCCCGTCCTCGTCAAAGCTCAGCCGTAGCGTCTTCTGAAAGCCGGTCCAGGGATCGGTCCTCTGGATGAGCTCCGCGCAGTCATCCCCGATCCGGTATTCCACCGGCTCCCCGTCCGGATAGTAGGACAGCCGGCTTTCCGGCGCCGCCCAGAAGCGGTGCCCGCCGAACAGCCGCCAGCCCTGCTCCGTCGAAAAGCCGTCGGACAGGTCCTCCGGCTGCCGGTACAGCAGATTTTCCCGCCCGGCCAGGCGCAGCACCATGATCCTGAGGCCGTAGTCCAGACTCGCGGCGGCCTCCGTCCTTCCGTCCGTCATCCACAGCAGCCTTCCGTACGCCGCGTCCTTCGTCAGTTCCGTTTTCATGCCCGTCCTCCCGTCAGTAGCCGATCATGGGGATGCGCTCCGCTTCCTCGGCAAACGCCGCCCGCTTCCCCTGCCGGACCTCGTAGATCGTCTTCATCGCTTCCCGCATCGCGCCCGTCAGCTCCGGATACATCCGCGTGCAGACGTCGATCATCCCGTTATTGTAATTCTCCCCGTCATACCAGCCCACGCAGGAATTGTCGGCAAACATGTGCCAATGCACCCCGACGCCGTAGGGATGGGCAGCCGCGCGCTCGCAGTAATGCCGCCAGGCGACCGCCCTGTCCTTCTGGGTCTTCACGCCCTTCAGCCCCGTGGCAGGCAGCCCCCGGTCGAGCGCGCCCATGTGGAATTCCGTCAGCAGGATCGGCCGGTCCACCCCGGCCCGCACCGCGAAGTCCATGTCCTCCGTCGGATCGAAGGCATAGCAGTTGATGGAGAAAACGTCGAAATATTCCCAGCCCGCGCACATGTCCGCGTTATAGGCCTTCGACCAGCGCAGCCCCAGATTCAGGTGATCCGGGTCCACCTCCCGGCAGGCCTCCGACGGGATCCGGCAGTATTCCCGCATCAGGAAGGCCGAATACTCCCGCAGGTCCTTTTCCGCCTGCGGACCGATCTTCGAGCAGTCGCGGATCTGACGGTCGAAATCGTCGAAGGAGGCGAAGGAAGCGCCCCAGGCCCCGTTCAGCCGGTCGATGCTGCCGTAGCGGTCCTGCAGGAACCGCTTCAGCCCGGCCCGGCAGGCCGTCTGCGCCGGATGATACAGCACCTCGTCCGCAATGACCAGATTTTCCACGAAATTGAACTCCGGCTCGTTCGCCAGGTAGTAGCCGACCAGCATCGGATCGCCCTTATAGGGCTCCAGCAGCCGGGCAAAGCGCCGCGCGTTCTCCTTGAATTCCTCGGACAGCACGTCCGGAAAATCCCGGAAGATCAGGGTCTTCGTGACCGGATAGTTCGTCTGGATCCGCTGGGTATAGGGGATCCGCGTCTCCGGCGCTCTGAAGCCCTCCAGCGGCAGCCCGTGCCGCTCCAGATGCTCCGCAAGACCGCTCCCCTAGCCGATATCCGGGTGGGAGCCCATCGTGTTCATGCCGCAGCTGCTGAGGATGTGATAGGTATTCTCGCGCCACTGCCGCTCCCAGTCCTCCCCGTAGACCTTATACAGGTTGGACTTTGCCCAGTTGTAATTGATGCGGTGCTCGGGCGGCATATAGGGCTGCCGCCGGATGTCCCATTCCCGGTAAAATTGCTCATAGGCCCCGCCGCGTGGAGGCAGCCACTCGAAGAAGGGCTCCAGACCGTCGATCTTGTCCTCGTTGTGCATACAGACGTGGCAGACGCCGTTGGAGAAGAATTCATAGCCGTCCGGGTCCACCAGATACCATCTGCCGCCCTCTTTTTTGGTGGTGAAGAAACCGCTGCCCTCCGTCAGCTTATGGTCCAGGCAGCCGCCCCAGCGGTCGAAGCGGTCCGTCGGATACCGCAGCGGGCCCTCGTTTGCCCTTACCGTCTCCCGCAGCTCCTCCGGAGAATGCACCTTCCCCGGCCATTCCTTCGCCTTCCACTGGCCGAACTCATCCACCAGAGCCACCTCCGGGACCGGGTATTCCCGGGGCTCCTCATCGTCCAGATAGAAATCGGAGAGCGTGACCGTGCAGTCATGGAAGACCTCCGCCATGCCCAGCTCGAAGCAGGCAGCCTCCTCCATCTCGATGCGGTGTCCGTGGCAGACCATCTTCAGCAGGCCGGGGCGGCGCGTGGTGAAGATCGTGCGCATGTCCATCAGCTCCAGATCGAAGCAGACCCGGGTCTTCACCCCGGGAAGGATGCCGAAGCGGTACATGAACCGCTCCTCCCGCTCGCCCTGCGCGTAAACGCGCAGCACCAGAGGGATGCAGTGCTCCTCCTCGATCTTCAGGTCGCCGATCACGTACCGGTGCTTCGTCCCGACGACGCCCTCCAGAGTGATCCCGCCGCCGGCCTTGCCGAAGCGGACCCGCATCCGGTCCGGCTCAGCCGACAGGATCCCGGCATCCCGGGCTGCGGACTGTGACAAATCGATCTTCTCCATGCTGTTTCCTCCCTTTGACTGTGTCTGTCTCTCCTCCGGCGCCTCAGGGCCGGAGCTGCTTCCGATATTCCCGGGGAAGGCTCCCGGTCTTTTTTCTGAACACCTTGCTGAAATAGCTGGCATTGGCAAAGCCGGTCTGCCGGGCCACCTCGCTCACGCTGAGGCCGGTGGTGGACAGCAGCTTCTCCGCCAGGGCGATCCTTCTGTCGGTGATCAGCTGGCTGATATTCTCGTATTTTTCCTTTTTCAGGATCCGGTACAGCGTCGTTTTGGAAATATACAGCTTCCGGCAGATGTCCTTCACGCTGATCGGCTCCCCGATATGCTCCTCGATGTAGGCGTGGATATCCAGGATCAGATAATTCGTCTTTTTGACGATGAACTGCTTCATGGCGATGTAGCCCGCCAGCGTTTTCAGGATCTCCGAGGCGGAGACGATCTCGTCGATGGACCGGAGCCGGATCTCCCGCAGCGCCCTGCGGAGCTCCTCCGACAGCGCCAGCTTCCCGCCGCAGGTCTCCGCGACGTGCCTGAACAGGGCCCGGTGGCTCGGCAGCTCGGAGGTCTGGCCGAACATGATATAGCCCAGGATCGTTTCCTGACTGTCCGTGATGGGGAAGACCGCCTCGGTCAGGCCGGCATGGCAGCCGTTCACGAAAAGATCCTTCTGGGCCTTGCAGCTGTCGCAGAAATACCGCACGCAGGCGTCGCATTTGCCGGAAAAGGCCTCGGTGCTTTTGATATAGGTGCAGAAGGCGGAGTCCGCCTCGGGATAGGCGGCGACCTCCCGGTATTCGGGGTCGAAGACCACCACCTTCAGCTGCGTCAGGGTATAGAACGAGCGCAGCAGCGCCAGCAGCTCATCCGTATTGAATTGAGTCGTTAAGTCCGCCATAATGCCTCCCGGTCCAAGGTAGCACGAAGCGGGCGCCCTGTCAAGGAAACGCGGGCCTCAAAACCGTCATATCGTTCCATTTTCGGATATATTTGTACACATTTATATTTTCGGGATTGACCGGGAAATGCCCCCGCGGTACGATGCTCACAGGATAAGCCGGCTGTCTCCGGCTGCCGCGGGACCGTCCGCGGCGGAGCGCGGGGAATGCCCGAGGAAGGGCTGCCGGCCTGAAGGAGCGAGGAATACATGAAGATAACGGATGTCAAAACCTATTTGCTGGCCCAGGATACCATCGAGATGATCGGCGACGGCAGCCAGGACACCATCGTGGTCGTGGTGGAAACGGACGAAGGCCTTCGCGGCATCGGGGAGATCGACAGCTCTCCCCGGGTGATGGACGCCATCATCCATACCCCGGCCTCCCACATGGCCTGCTTCGGCCTGAGGGAGGTGCTGATCGGGGAGGACCCGCTGGACGTGGAACGGCTCTGGCGGAAAATGTACGACAAATCCATTTATTACGGCCGCCGCGGCGCGGGGATCCAGGCCATCAGCGGCGTGGACATGGCCCTCTGGGATATCATCGGCAGGAAGTACGGCGTTCCCACGGCCAAGGCCCTGGGCGGCGTTTACCGGGACAAGGTGCAGGCCTACTGCTCCGTCCTCATGCCGGGCACCGAGAAGGAATGCCACGAGCTGATCGAAAAGCACATGGCGCCCGGCCACTACAAGGGCATCAAGCTGGGCTGGGGCGCCCTGGGCGAGAGCTTTGAAAAGGATATCCAGCTGGTCAAATGGTGCCGGGAGGCTCTGGGAGACGATAAGAAGCTGATGATCGACATCGGCATGCGCTGGACCGACGTGAAGGGGGCCATGAAGGCCGTGAAGGCCTTTGAGGACTACGACGTCTACTGGGTGGAGGAGCCCTTCCATCCGGACAATATCGAGGGCTACGCGCGGCTGAACCGCAGCACCACCACCCGCATTTCCGGCGGCGAGGAGGTGGGGACCCTGCACGAATTCCGGGAGCTGCTGGAGAAGGGCTGCGTGGATATCGTGCAGCCGGATGTGAGCCGCTGCGGCGGACTCACCGTGGCCCGGAAGCTGATCGACCTGGCCGAGGAATACAATGCCGTGATCATCCCCCACGCCTTCAAGACCAACATCCTGATGAGCGCCACCCTGCAGTACATCGCGGCCCTGCCCAACGCCTGGTATCAGGAGTTCTGCGAGCAGGAGACCATCCTGCGGAAGACCCTCACCCGTCCCATCTTCAAGATCGATGACGACGGCTTTGTCCACATTCCCATGACCGGCGGCTTCGGGATCGAGCTGAACGAGGACGCGGTGGAAAGGTTCCGGGTGAAGGCATGATGAGAGATATCCGCGGCCAGGTGGCCGTGACCGTGACCCCGTTCCTCCGCGGAGAAACGCCGGATCTCGAAGAGATAAAGCGGCAGACGGAGGCCCTGTGCCTTTCCGGGACGGACGGGATCTTCCCCTGCTCCTCCACCGGCGAATACCCGAAGCTGAGCTTTGCCGATAAGCTCAGGATCATGCGGACGGTCAGCGAGACCAACCGGGGCCGGAAGTTCCTGATCGCCGGCGCCTGCGCGGTCTCCCTTGAGGAGGTGAAGCGCTGTATCGACGCCGCCCGGGAGCTGGCCTACGACGCCTGCCTGGTCTGCCCGCCCTACTACTATCCCCTGAAGCAGGAGGAGGTCCTGGCCTTCTATCGGGAGATCTGCGCCTACGCGAAGGACATGCGGATCATCGCCTACAACGTGCCCTTCTTCACCACCGAGATCACCCTGGATACCTTCCGGGAGCTGCTGGCCATCCCGAACCTGGCGGGAATGAAGGATTCCTCCGGGAACCTCAAGAAGATCTCCCACGAATGCGATCTGGCCCGGGAAATGAAGCCCGATTTCGTTCTGTATTCCGGGACGGACGACTGCCTGCTGCCCTCGCTGGCCGCCGGTGTCAAGGGCTGCATGACGGCCCTCAGCGCCATTTTCCCGGATACGGTCAAGAAGATCTTCACCTGCTACGAGGCCGGGCAGCTGGAGGAATCGATCAGGATCCAGCGCAGTCTCCTGCCCTTCCTCAGACTGGCGGACAGCCTGGTCTTCCCCGAGGGCTATAAGCTGGCGGCCAAGGCGGCCGGGCTCCGGGTGGGCGAGCTTTCCGTCCTGTCCGACCCGGCAAAGGCCGCGGCCGTCTACGCCGGGCTGCAGGAGGAAATGAAAAAGATCCCCGGAGCAGGCGGTAAGGCTCCGGCCGGGAGCGCTCTCCGATGAAGGCGGTCGTCTGGCGCGGGCCAAGGCAGCTTTCCTGTGAGGATATCCCGCTGCCGCAGCCGCGGGAGGGCTGGGTCCGGCTGAAGGTGCTGGCCTGCGGCTACTGCGTGACGGACTATCATCTGCACACCGGCAGGCTGGCGATCTGCCGGCCGCCTCACGTGCTGGGCCATGAGATCTGCGGACGGGTCGAGGCCCTCGGCGCAGGCGTCGGAGCGGAGCTGCTCGGCCGCCGGGCCGTGGTCGAGACCTACGTGGGCTGCGGCAAATGCTTCTACTGCCGCACCGGCCGCCGCCACCTCTGCGAGGCCGGCGAGATCGGCTATCCCCCCTATCAGGGCGGAGAGGCGGAATACGTCTGCGTCCCGGTCTCCTGTCTGCATTTCCTGCCGGAGGAGATCAGTGACAGCGAGGCCGGGATCATGGAGGCGGTGGTCTGCCCCTTCGGCGCCATGATGTCCTCCTCCGCTGCCGGCAAGACCGTGCTGGTGTACGGTGCGGGCGTCGCCGGACTCTCCTTCATTCAGGCCTCCAGGATTTTCGGCGCCCGGAGAGTGATCTGCGTGGTGCGGAATGAGGTGAAGCGGGCCCAGGCGCTGCATTTCGGGGCGGATGCCGTGATCGACGCCTCCCGGGAGGAGGTGGAAGGCCGGGTGCGGGAAGAGACCGAGGGTCTGGGCGCGGACGTTTTTGCCGATGCCACGGGCAGTCCCGCCGTGATCGAGCAGGGCTTCCGTCTGGTGCGCAGAGGCGGTCAAATGATCCTGTACGGGCTCCCCGATCAGGACGCCGCCGTCAGGCTCCCCGTGTTCGACGTGATCCTGAACCAGATCTCCCTCTGCGGCTATACGGGAAATTCCGCCGCCTGGGAGGAGGTGATCCGGCTGACCCGGGAGGGCAGGCTGAATCTGAAGGACATGGTCAGCCTGGAGCTGCCTCTCGAAGAAGTCCAAAGGGCCGTCGAGCTGCTGGACCACAAGCCGAAGGACATGATCAAGATCGTCCTGAAGCCGTAATAAAAGAGACCCGGAGCGGGAAAAGCGTGGCTTTTCCCGCCCCGGGTCTCTTTACCGCCAAATATTATTTCTGTACCTTCTCCAGCTTCCTGAGGCCGCCCATGTAAGGCTGCAGCACCTCGGGGATGGTCACCGAGCCGTCTGCCTGCAGATGGTTCTCCAGGAAAGCGATCAGCATGCGGGGCGGAGCCACCACGGTATTGTTCAGGGTGTGGGGCAGATACATCCTGCCGTCCTCGCCCTTCACCCGCATCTTCAGGCGGCGGGCCTGGGCATCGCCCAGATTGGAGCAGGAGCAGACCTCGAAATACTTCTGCTGACGGGGGCTCCAGGCCTCGATATCACAGCTCTTCACCTTCAGATCGGCCAGGTCGCCGGAGCAGCACTCCAGCTGACGCACCGGGATCTCCAGGCTGCGGAACAGCTCAACGGACCACTGCCACATCTGCTCGTACCACTTCATGGAATCCTCGGGTTTGCAGACCACGATCATCTCCTGCTTCTCGAACTGGTGGATGCGGTAAACGCCCCGCTCCTCGATGCCGTGAGCGCCCTTTTCCTTGCGGAAGCAGGGGCTGTAGGAGGTCAGCGTGTGCGGCAGGCTCTTCTCGGGAATGATCTGGTCGATGAATTTGCCGATCATGGAGTGCTCGGAGGTACCGATCAGGTACAGGTCCTCACCCTCGATCTTGTACATCATGGCGTCCATGTCGGTCTGGCTCATCACACCCTCCACCACGTTGCCGTGGATCATGAAGGGAGGAATGCAGAAGGTGAAGCCCTTGCCGATCATGAAGTCGCGGGCATAGGCCAGGACCGCCTCATGGAGTCTCGCGATATTGCCCATCAGATAATAGAAGCCGTTGCCGGAAACGCGGCCGGCGGCGTCCATGTCCACCCCGTCGAAGCTCTCCATGATCTCGGTATGATACGGGATCGGGAAATCCGGCACCGCGGGCTCGCCGAAGCGCTGCACCTCCACGTTCTCGGAATCGTCCTTGCCGATGGGAACGGAGGGATCGATGATATTGGGGATCTGCAGCATGACCTTATGCAGTTCCTCCTCCACGACCTTCTCCCGGGCGGACAGCTCGTCCATGCGGGCGGCATCCGCGGCGATCTCGGCCTTGACGGCCTCGGCACCGGCCTTGTCACCGGCCTTCATCAGGGCGCCGATGCTCTTGGACAGCTTGTTCTTGGTGGCGCGCAGCTCCTCCACCTCCTGCTTGATGGCCCGGTTCTCCTGGTCCAGGGCAGCGGCCTGATCTACCAGCGGCAGCTTGTAGTCCTGGAATTTATTCCGAATGTTCTGCTTGACAAGCTCAACGTTTTCTCTTAAGAATTTAATATCCAGCATATCCTGCTCCTTCATAACCTTCATAAGGTGATCGCGGAGATTATAATGCATCTTGCGGTTTTTGGCAAGGGAAAGCAGGAAAAAAGCCGGAAAATTCCGGAAAGAGTACAGAAAATGTCCGAAATACTTCGTTTAGACCGCTATCTTACCGCGGCGGGCGTCCTGAGCCGCCGGGAGGCTGCCGCCGCCGTGCGGAAGGGCCTGGTCAGGGTGAACGGCGCGCCGGAGAAGGACCCCGGCCGCCACGTGGATCCCGAGAAGGACCGGGTCCTCTGTCAGGGGAAGGAGGTCCTGTACCGCAGGACCCTCACCCTGATGCTCAATAAGCCGGCGGGCGTGGTCTCCGCCACCGAGGACGGCCGGGATAAGACCGTCCTGGACCTGCTGCCCGCGGAATACCGTCGGCAGGGGCTTTTCCCCTGCGGCCGCCTGGACAAGGACACCCTGGGGCTCCTGCTGCTCACCAACGACGGCAAGCTCAGCCACGCCCTGCTCTCCCCGAAGCACCACGCGCCCAAGACCTACCGTTTTCAGCTGGCGGAGGCACTTCCGGCTGCCGCAGCGGAGGCGATCGGAGCGGGCGTCGCTCTGGAGGACGGCAGCGTCACCGCTCCCGCCGAGCTGTCCCTGAACGAGGACGGCCGCGGCGGCCTCATCACCCTCACCGAGGGCAAATACCACGAGATCAAGCGGATCTTCGGCGCCCTGGGCAACCGGGTCACCTATCTGGAGCGGGTGTCCTTTGCCGGGATCCCGCTGGATCCGGCGCTTCCCCGGGGCAGCTTCCGGCTCCTGACCGAGGAGGAGGAAGCCCTGCTGCAGAGCTGGGCGGACCCGGCGGAGACCTGAGCGAGGCTCCGGCTGACGGGCCGGCCGGCGGGCCCGCAAGGTCCCGGCGCTCAGCGCCGACAGGCAGGCCCGCCAAAAAGCCCAAGTCCCCGCGCCTGCCGCCCCGCCCGCGTTTTCCGGCGGCGCCGGACGGCGGAAAGCCTTGATTTTCTTAGGCGAAACAACAGAAAAACCTCCGGAAAATTGCTCAAAATCCGGATTTTCCGGTTGACAAGCCACGTCCCTTGACGTACAATAATTCAGCGCGACTTTAGGAGGGCTATAACCATGCCCCGGTGATGCCTCACTTCAGATCCGCAGACACTATGACAAGTAATTGCTTTTTATAAGGAGGCTTCACCATGAACACATTCATGGCCAACCCCGAGACCGTTGAGAGAAAATGGTACGTGGTTGATGCAGAAGGAAAGACCCTGGGCCGCATGGCAGCTGAGATCGCCAAGACCTTACGGGGAAAGAACAAAGCCGTATTCACCCCTCACGTGGATACCGGTGACTATGTGATCGTTATCAATGCCGCCAAGGTTGTCGTTACCGGCAAGAAACTGACGGACAAGGTATATCGCCGCCACTCTGCTTACGTTGGCACTCTTCGTGAGACCACGCTGGCCGAAATGCTGGCTACCAAGCCCTGCGAAGTGATCGAGCACGCCGTTTACGGCATGCTGCCCAAGGGATCCCTGGGTGATCAGATGGCCAAGAAGCTCTTCGTTTACGCGGGAGCCGAGCATCCTCATCAGGCACAGAAGCCCGAAGAGCTGAAGTTTTAAGGAGGCGTAGCACATGGCACAGTTTTATGGCACCGGCAGACGTAAGAAGAGCATTGCCCGCGTATATCTGACCGCCGGAACCGGCAAGGTCACCATCAACAAGAGAGACATCGATGAGTATTTCGGTCTTGAGACCCTGAAGGTCGTGGTTCGCCAGCCCCTGGCTGCCACCGAGACCGCTGACAAATACGACGTGAACGTGATCGTTCGCGGCGGCGGCTTCACCGGCCAGGCCGGCGCTATCCGCCACGGCATTGCCCGCGCCCTCTGCAAGGTCGACGGCGAGTTCCGTCCCGTGCTGAAGAAGGCCGGCTTCCTGACCCGCGACCCTCGTATGAAGGAAAGAAAGAAGTACGGCCTCAAGGCTGCACGTCGTGCGCCTCAGTTCTCCAAGCGTTAATCGCTATTGGAAAAACAGCAAAAACCCCGAAACCATGCGGTTTTCGGGGTTTTTCTTTATGTTCTAGTTTGTCGTATTTTGTCCTAACGAAAACGATTTTATATGGGTTAACTCGGGGTTAACCAGGGGTTAAAACCACCATATGGGTTAACCAATGGGTTAACTTGTGGGTTAAAATTATCTGTAGAAAGCCATCTGTATTCTTTTGAATGCGGATGGCTTTTTCTTTTTTCAAAAAATTTTTTCAAAGGGGGTGTCGCATTTTGGCCTTCAGTGTTGCGGTAGGTAAGTGTGAGCATTCTTGTTCACGGAACCTTGAAAACCGAATACACATTCATCAGATACGTTACCTGTGCCCCAAGCCGCACGAAGGTACGCCATGATCCACCTGCCGCTATCGGTATCAGCGGGACATAAGGTGAGGAGCGACCCCGAAACTGTTTCCGAAATATCCGATGGCTACGGATAAGGCCATGACAGGCGCAGACGATAATGATACTTCTCTACGGAGCTGGCGGAGAACCCGGCAGGGGTGAGATTCCCATGGACCCGATTCGCTATCGGGCGTCTGATGCATTCCCTTTGCATGCGGGGTGTTGAGAACAAATAACATGCAACGATCAAAGCACAAAGACAAAGTGCTTTGTGTTTTGATGGGTCTTTATAAGATTCAAATAAATCCGAAAGGAGGAATTTACATGGACAATTGTAAAGTGATTGCTATCACGAACCAGAAAGGCGGCGTCGGTAAAACAACTACGACCGTAAATCTTGGTGTCGGCCTGAGTTTGTACCATGATAAGAAAGTTCTGCTTATCGATGCAGATCCGCAGTCCAGCCTCACAGCTTCTTTGCTGAAGGGACAGAATCCCGATCAGCTTGAGATGACGCTGACTACGGTTATGGACGCAACGATTGAAGACAGACCAATAGACGAGTTCTCAGGCATACTACACCATGATGAGGGCGTAGACCTTCTTCCTTCAAACATTGAACTGTCCGGTATGGAAACAGGGCTGTTTAACATTATGAGCCGAGAGTATGTTCTCCGAAACTATATTGACTCGGTAAGGAAGAATTACGACTATATTTTGATTGACTGCATGCCTTCCCTGGGAATGATGACAATCAACGCATTGGTAGCCGCAGATAGTGTAATCATTCCGTCCCAGCCGAGTTTCCTGTCTACAAAAGGCTTGAATCTGCTGTTGCATTCGATTAACAAGATCAAACGCAGCATTAATCCGAACCTGAAAATTAACGGGATCCTCTTTACGATGGTGGACAACCGCACGAATAATGCGAAAGACATTATCGGAGCTATGCGTGATACAGTGGGACAGAACATCAGGGTGTTTGAAACAGAAATCCCTCACTCAGTCCGCGCAGCTGAATGCAGCGTTACCGGCGAAAGCATTTTTACGCACGATAAGAACGGTAAGGTTGCTGCGGCATACGAAGCTTTGACAAAGGAGGTGGAGAGCATTGAGAGAGCGTCCCAAAATCGATCTCGGTCTGACTGGGTACGATGAGATGTTTATGAACGACCAGGAACGTGCTGAAAACAGGCTCCCGAAGATCTACGACATTCCGCTTGCGGAAATCGATGACTTCCCGGATCATCCCTTTAAGGTCCGGATGGATGAAGACATGGACCAACTTGTGGAAAGCGTAAAGGCTCGTGGCGTTATAACACCAATAACCCTTCGGCGGAAAGAGGACGGCAGATACGAAATCGTTTCTGGTCACAGACGCAGAAAAGCCTGCGAACTTGCCGGACTTGAAACGGTATGGGAACGGAGCTTCAAACGGAAGCAACCGTGCAGCACATCGATAACCACAAAGCTTATGTGCAGTCCTGGATCCAGGCGATCACCGAAAAGCCGGAAACTTTGGTGAAGGCTATCAAGGATGCTCAGGCGGCTGCCAACTATATGGACTTTAAAGCCGGACTGATCACCGAAATGGAATATGCCAAAACAATCGGCAGCGTCCGTGAAGTCAAAGTGAAGGAAAAGGAGCTGGAAAGATGAGTGCGGAAGAACGTTTGCAGGAGCTGAAGGAGGCTGTTCAGGAACTGCTCGACAGTGAGGAGGATTTCATCATAGATGTCCCTCTTGGAAAGGAGGACGCCGATGCCGAAGAAGAACCCATATAAGCTGGATCAGGTATCCATCCGCATGGTAAAGGAACGTCCTCTCCTCAGTGATGAGCCGGTAAATACTCCAGAAAAAGTTGTTAAATTGGCTCATGAACTTTTGAGAGATTACGACCGTGAAGTATTTGCTGTGGTGAACTTTCAGAACAATCTTCAGCCTATCAATCTGAATATCGTCAGTGTCGGAGCTCTGAATGCGTCACTGGTCCATCCCAGAGAAATGCTGAAAAGCATTGTGCTCTCCAACGCGGCTGCGGTGATGATGATCCATAACCATCCAAGCGGACAGGTCAGTCCCTCCAATGAGGACAGAACCGTTACTGCAAGGATGGCAGAGCTTTTGAAGCTGATGGAGGTTACGCTGGTGGATCATATTATTCTGGGACCCGGCGAGCAGTATTATTCCTTCCATGAAAGCGATATCCGAACGCTGAACGGCGGAGTGCCGATGAAAAAGGACAGAGCCTGGGAGCGATAAATTTTATAAAATTGTCCCAAACTATTGAAATTTGTCCCATATTATGTTATACTGTATTTGCTTCCCTAAACAAGCGTGTTTTGTGGTGATTTCAATAGTTTGGGCACTTGATAAGGATGAAGACTGTCCGGCATTTGTTCGGCACATAGAATTTAAGGAGGAACGCACATCGATGGTTTGACAAATTGTCGGCGTGTAAGGAGGCATTATGAAAAAGCAAAACATAGTAAACTTGGTCAGGTATCATACTGAAAAAAATGATGAGGCGTTTGCAAGTGAAGTGGCAGAGATTGCGAGGGATTTTGATAAGTCCGGAGATTCTTCTGTTGCTCAATATTTAATGGAGTTAATCTCAAATGCCAATTTTTATGTGCCACAATCCAACTATCGTAATCTTCGTTATTTGCAGAAGAAAGAATATTCCACAAAACCGCTTCTTCTGCCAGAGATTATTGAAGAAGACATTATAGGCATTACAAAAGCAATTAGCAAAAAAGTTGGCTTATCAAAGTTCCTTTTTTACGGAGCGCCTGGGACTGGAAAAACTGAATCAGCATACCAAATCGCTAGACTATTGGGTAGAGATATTTTGTCTGTTTCTTTTGAGCAACTGATCGATAGCCGACTTGGTGAAACAGCCAAAAACACAGCATTGCTCTTTGATGAAATAAATCACGTGTCCTATAATAAAGTTGTCATTTTATTTGATGAAATCGATGCATTGGTATTGGATCGTATCAATAAAAATGACTTGAGGGAAATGGGGCGCGTGACGTCATCTTTTCTCAAAGGGATGGATAGCTTAAATGAAGGTGTGGTCCTAATAGCAACAACCAACTTGTTTGAGAATTTGGACAAGGCAATTTCTCGTCGTTTTGATGCATTGGTGTCTTTTGATAGATACACAAAGCAAGATCTGATAGAATTAGCCGACTCTTTTTTGACTGCAACATTGAAGAATTCTTCGAACCTAAAACAAGACATTCGGCTGTTTAATAAGATTCTAAACAATTTGGACTCCATACCTTATCCGGGAGATCTTAAACAAATAATCCGTACATCTGTTGCCTTTAGTGATGAAGCAGCAGAATATGATTATTTGCGGAAAATCTTTCTTGCTCTTCATGATAATCCGGAATCGATTGATATTCAGCAATTAAGTGCTTCTGGGTTTACTACGAGAGAAATTGAGATTTTGTCTAGAATACCTAAGAGTAGTGTTTCAAGAAAGTTGAGAGAAGATAAATGAACCCAATTCTGCAGGTTAAGCTAAACTTCAGTGATGAAAATAATACGGCCAGCCCTAAAGGAAGAAATCTAAGCAGTAAGGCTGAAACGACTGTTGAAAAAATCGATGTAATAATTGACAGCCTAAATGCGGTTTTACGGTATTATCGGAATTCTCCTCGATATGTTTCAGGTTGCTTGATTGATGCAAATTACAATGACATTATTGCAAAATCAAAGCGGATTAAAGAATTGATTAAACCGCTTAGACAGTCAACAAATGATGTTGTAGTTGGCGCAAGGTTCTCCGATGCCCCGGAGGGCTTTGAAAATCATATCATAACCTATTATGTTGACGAAGCTACTATACTTCGAACAATTACCGAATTGCAATCCGCTAAAGCATTTCTGACAGATCGCCTTGGAGGGAAAGCAACAGCAGAAAATTTCGCATCGAATAATAAAGCAATTCGATATGAGGGGTACGGATTTGGGAAAACAAAAATGCGTGACTTGATTATCGATTGCTCGGTGATTGATTCGTTTTCAGTTCCACACATTTCATCTTCTTCAAACCAAGATTCTTTTTTGATAACATTTTATAAAACAGAATTGTCGGTATCAGATATTTTAGAGAAGTTGAAGATTGACGAAATGCTTTATCGTTATTCATTCTATGGTACTGATACGATTTCCGCTAATAAGGAACTTTTGGACGTTTTGGAAGATGAGATTCCGTATATGATATCTATGATATCGTCGGACTGGTCAAAGATTGCTATTACTGAGATCGTGCCGGAAGATACGCTTCCAGAGGTGTATATTCCATCTCCATCCAACGAACCAGTTATAGGTGTAATAGACACTTTCTTTGACGAAAAAGTATATTTTCATGAATGGGTAGATAATGTTGACTATTTAGATGACCTTGAGCGAATGACCAACGATTTGAACCACAGAGAGCACGGTACGGAAGTTGCGTCAATTATTGTTGATGGTCCTAGGCTTAATCCGTGGCTTGATGATGGGTGCGGGATGTTTAGGGTAAGACACTTTGGCGTGTGTTCTGAAAGAATAAACACGGCTCGCCTCGTAAGAAAAATAAAAAGCATTGTTGACGAAAACCCAGACATTCATGTGTGGAATTTGTCGCTTGGAGCAGAAGACGAAGTTTCAAAGAACTTTATCTCTTATGATGCGGCGGTGCTTGACGAACTGCAGGCAAAGCGTAACATCGTGTTTGTTGTATCTGGAACAAATGACAATAGAGAGTTGCGAACAGGAAGAATTAAAGTGGGCTCACCTGCAGATTCACTTAATTCTATAGTTGTAAATTCCGTAAGAAGAAATGGAACACCAGCTTCTTACTCGCGCACAGGATCAATTCTTTCTTTTTTCAACAAACCGGATGTATCATATTATGGTGGCGATTATGATGAAAGAATCGTGGCGTATTCTCCTACTGTTGGAAATGAAGAAGTGTATGGGACATCCTTTGCTGCACCGTGGATTAGTCGTAAGATGTGTTATCTAATTGATGTTATGGGATTGCCAAGAGAGGTGGCAAAGGCCATGATTATTGATTCTGCAGCTGGATGGGAATATAAAACAGCGACATATAAGAGCAAAGACATTATTGGATATGGTGCAGTGCCAATAGATATTAGTAGGATTCTATCCACTGATAGCGAGGAAATTAAATTTGTTGTCTACGGAACATCGGCAAGTTATAGAACCACGAACTATGCAATACCAGTTCCAAGGGATGAAGACAATAAATACCCATATGTTGCACGAGCGACTCTTTGCTATTTCCCAGAATGCGCGAGAGAACAAGGTGTTGATTATACTTCGAGAGAACTTTCTTTGAAATTCGGCAGAATTAAAAGCGATGGTTCAATTGATGATATTAATGAAAATGTGCAAGATGATGATGGGACACCAACGACCGAAAGACAATCACGGAAGGAATTTCGAAAGTGGGAGAATACGAAATTTATATCCAAAGCGTTAAAAAACAACAAACCTATAAAGTCGTATGATGAAAGATTATGGGGCATAGCCATAACCTCAAAAGAACGGTTAGCTACAAAAACAAAAGAACATTTGAATTTTGGCGCAATTATAACTCTTAGGGAAATCAACGGAGTAAATCGAATACAAGATTTTGTGCGAGCTTGTACCTTAAGAGGATGGATTGTCAATGAATTGAATGTTGAAAATCGTATTGAGGTATACAACACAAACCAAGAGGACGTTGTTTTTGATCTTGATTAATAGAAAACCATTCAGAATCGCACATTTGCAATGGTTGTTCCTTCCGTGTACTATAAAGAAAAAACGGAAGGTGAAGATATATGTTTAAGAAGAAAGCTGAAAAGAGAGTCGTTGAATTGAACGCTTCTGAGGTGCGTCTGCTGGTGAATGCGCTGATGAATTTCAGAAATAAGGTAGCAAGAGCCGGAAAGCCTACAGAGGATATCAACGAACTGATCCTGATGGTCACGAAATAAACTTAATACAATGTAACGGGCCGTGAAGCTTATGAGAAATCAGAACTTCACGGCTCTTTCTATATACGGAGGTGAAACTAGGATAAATAGTGCATGCTCGTTAATTAAATAATTGTAGATTTTATCAATAAATACGCGACAATTGCTTATATATATGGTATAATAAGTGCATGAACATTTTCCCGTTAAGTGAAATACCCTTGCATTTTTAATCAAGAAAGCGA
>JAZLJI010000031.1:0-10178 GCA_045617825.1 Lachnospiraceae bacterium | reverse complement strand
CGGCCCGGGCGGGCGCGGCGCCTTCGTTCCAGCTCAGGTCTCCGCCCTCCTCCGGCAGAGCCACCGCGAAAGAACCCTGCACGGCGGTGCGGCAGGCCAGGACCTCCTCGGTCCGGCCGTCCCGTCTGAGGAGCACGCGGCATTTGCCGCAGAGGCCCCGACCGCCGCAGGGGGCCGCGGGGGCATGCCCCTCCTCCCGCAGAAGCTCCAGGAGGTTTTGCTCCTTTTCCGCGGTAAAATCACGAAATTGCCCGGTAAATCTGTATTTTTCTGTAGACATTTGTAGTAAGTCCCTTTATAATTCGTGCTGAAACAGCTGTCGATCCGGCTCAGTTTCTATTATAGAGGAATCGCATCGATATGGCAAGGCATACTCGGAGGGTCCGGGAAAGGAAAATATGAACGCGAAAGAGATTTTTTTGGAACTGCTGAAGAAGGACGGAAAGCCGGAACGTCAGCTGATACAGTATGAAGCCCTGAACGTGTGGCTGCAGGAGCCGGTGGGCGGCTACCTGATGGCCGGACGGCGGCCCGGGACCACCCGCAAGGACCGCTGGGGCGTGACCGTGGCCTGGCCGGAGGACCATCCCGGACAGCAGCCCATCACCACGGAGGACCTGCTGGTCCTCAAGGACATCACCCGCTGGAGAGAATTCGTCCACGCGCCCGAGATCGAGAAATACTGTCAGGAGGGCTGGGCGGAATGCGAGAAGGCGGCCCGGGCGGCCACCGGCGAGGACCGGCTGCTGTGCATCTTTTCCCCGACCGGTCTGTTCGAGCAGTGCCATTTCCTGATGGGCTTCCAGAATACGCTGACGAATTTCTATGAGCATCCACAGGAAATGCACGAGCTCATCGACTATATCTGCGAGTTCAAGCTGAAGGCCATGAAGCTGATCTGCGAGGGGATGCACCCCGACGCGATCCTGTTCCACGATGACTGGGGCACCAAGACCCAGCTGTTCATGAAGCCCGAGATGTGGCGGGCCTTCTTCAAGGAGCCCTACCGCAGGATCTACGGCTACCTCCGCTCTCAGGGCGTGATCACCATCCACCACGCGGACTCCTATCTGGCCCCCATCGTGGAGGACATGGCGGAGATCGGCATCCAGTGCTGGCAGGGCACCCTTCCGGAAAATGATATCCCCGCGCTGCAGCGCCGTCTGCAGGGCAGCATGGTGCTGATGGGCGGTATCGGCGCGGCGATCGATACGCCGGATTCCACTGAGGAAGAAATTCGGGCCTACGTACAGAAGGCCCTGAAGACCTATTGCCCCGGCGGTCATTTCATCCCCTCCATCACCTACGGCCTGCCCGGCACCATCTTTAAGCACGTGGATCCGATCATCGACGACGAGATCCGCAAATACAATGCCGAGGCGCACGCCGAGGCTGCCGCCTTTGCGGAAGAGACCGAGGAGAAGAGCGAGAAGACGGCTGCTGCCGCGGCCAAGACGGACGATACCGTGCTGAGCGCCATCGGCGACGCGCTGGCGGAGGGCGAGAAGGAGGAGACCCTGTCTCTGGTGCAGCAGGCGCTGCAGGAGGGCAAGAGCGCCGCGGAGATCCTGGACGGCGGCCTGATGGCCGGCATGACCAGACTGGGCGAGGAATTTTCCGAGGGCGAGGTCTTCGTGCCCGAAATGCTGATGGCGGCCAAGTGCATGAACGTTTCCATGGACCTGCTGAAGCCTTATCTGGCCGGCACCGGCGCGCAGAAGCTGGGCAAGGCCGTGATGGGCACCGTGAAGGGCGACCTCCACGACATCGGCAAGAGCATCGTCAAGATCATGCTGGAGGGCAGCGGGATCGAGGTCATCGACCTGGGCGTGGACGCCGCCGCGGAGGATTTCGTGCGGGTCGCCAAGGAAGAGCACTGTCAGATCATTGCCTGCTCCGCTCTGCTGACCACGGCCATGAACGAGATGGCCAGAGTCGTGGAGCTGGCGAAGGAGGCCGGGATCCGGGATCAGGTCATCATCATGGTGGGCGGCGCGCCGCTGACCCAGGAATTCTGCGATAAGATCGGCGCGGACTGCTACACCCCCGACGCGGCCAGCTGTGCCCGGAAGGCGGCGGAGCTGCTGACGAAATAAGAAAAGCGGAAATATCAAACGAATACAGACAGCAAAACACCTGCCGGACGGAGCGAGCAGCGCTCCCGCCTCGGCAGGTGTTTTGTTTCAGAAACGGTAAATGCAGGCATCTGTTGTCAGCGGGCGCCGAAAGAACGGCAGGAAGCACTGAGTCCTCGACAGATTCCGAAAGCTTACGGCGCGGCGGCGCTGCCGTCGCTGTCGTTTCCGCCCTGCAGCTGCTCGCGGTAATCCGCCGGAGTGACGCCGAACCGCTTTTTGAAATTGCGGTAGAAGGTGCTTTCCAAAAGACCGCAGGCATCGGAGACCTGGCTGATACTGAGATCGGTATCACGCAGAAGCGCGGCGGCCTTCTGCATACGGGTCTCGGAAAGGAAGGCAAAGAAGCTTTTGCCGCTGAGCTCACTGACGGCAGTTGTGACATAATGCTCCGATCGGTTGAATTCACGTGCCACGTTGGTGACCGAGAGGCTGGGATCCGCACAGCTCTCCGTGATATATGCCAGGATGCCGGTGCCTTCGGAAACACTGGTCTCCTGATATTGCGTCTGCTTGATCTCGATCATCTTCGTGATGAGCTGACGCAGGGCACGCAGGTTGGACACGGCGGAAATGCTGATCGAGTAGGTCTGCTCATTGAGGATCTGCGTCGGGAAATTGACGTTGTAGCTGACCTCCTTGATAATGGTCAGCAGCGTGAAAAAGACCTCCTGGCCGAAGCTTAAGGGGGCACGGCGGACGCTGATCTCCAGCTGGTCGAAAATTCGGTTGATCTCCGATACGTTCCAGGCGGTCAGCGCCGGACGAAAATCCTGCAGCAGAGAACGGTCTCCCCGGTAATCGTCAGGGACCGCGGTCTCCGAGAACCGGTGAAAATCGTTGATGCTGCCGGAGGTCAGACTGTATAGGGCCTGCTGCACTGCGGCCGTGAGGCCGATGTGATCCTGAAAAGGCGCGCTGACGCCGCAATTCAGAATATCGTTCTTCGGCAGCAGCTCCTTTACCGCGAAATACTGCTGTTCCAACAGAAGGACGGTTTCGGGGGCCGCCGGAAAGATCAGCCCGATCTCCTGCTGATTCAGGGGCTCACAGATGAAATCATCCGGGAGCCTGTCGTGAAACTCATTCAATACTTGATTATAGTCTACGGACGCGTCGTGAGAATAATACCGAAGGATCGCGGTATACATGGGGCTGCTGAAAATGGCATAGTTGCGATGCAGCTTCTCGTATTCCTGCTCGGAGATCGTAAAACCGGAGAATACCTTCGACATAAGGTTAAACAGGAGCAGTCTTTCCATGGAAAGCTTTTCTCTTGCCGTGGCGCCGAGATACTCGGAGATCCGGCTGACCTCGTTGACGGTATCCGTTTTTTCCGGGATCTGGTGCCAGTTGAGCAGCTTTTTGATCGGCATGACGGAGAAGCGGGAGAAGATAACACAAAAAGCCAGACCGAGAACGGTAAAAATTGAAAAGGTGATGAGGGCCTCCCGACGGCTTGCCGCGAATACCTCCCGGAAATACGTCATCGGCAGTTCCAGGGTGACCCGGCAGGATACCGCCGGGATCTGACCGCTGAGCTCCACATAATTGTCGGGATCGCCTGATTCTCCTCCGCGGGAGATCAGCAGAGTACCGTCAGGCCCCCAGATGGAAAGCTTCGTATCGGACGGCAGAGAGTTGTACTGAAAATAAGCCAGAAGATTGTCGGAAGGGATGCAGAAAACATAAGACAGCTTATGAGCAGGCAAATACAGGATCAGGGGCAGTTCCTTTACGCCGCTCGGGTCATGATGTCTGACAGTGTTTTCCGGGTAGAGCGTCATATGCTTGCCGGTATTTTCCGTTTTCAGACAGTGAATGATGTCGGTGGTGTCAAAGAGATGGGCTTTTTCAAAGCAGGCGGCATAATCCGCATAGACGTCCCGGGACGTGATGACTGCTTCCGGAAGCTCCATACAGAGGAACACATCCTTGGGTACGGAAAATAAAGTACACTGAGAGGACAAAGCATTGCGGATCTGGGCCGCATAGAAATGATCCGGCCCGGTCTGGAGCCCCTCGCTGGAGATGATCGAGCGGTAGTCGCTGCTTACCGACATGGCCTCCGGCAGGGCATAGAGTGAGATGATGTCCTTGGACAGCACCTCGCAGCTGTACGCAAAGGAGATCTTTCTGTCTTGGATGTAGGCCTTCTGCCATTCTCCGGTCGTGCGGCGGAAAGAAAAGATCAAAACCAGCAGGAAGAGCAGCGTACAGAATATGTACGTCAAAAAGCAGCGCCAGAACAGGGAAAATTTGGAAAAGAATTTATTGATCATGATTTTATACCGATGTTGACCCGAAAAAAACGTTAACTGAATGTTGTATAACACGAATACCGAAAGAGCGCAAGTCCGTGCTTGAACAGCTTCTCCCGCGGGAGGAAGGCTGAACCGTCGCTCACTTAAGAAATACTAATAAAGTAAGAAAAACAGATTTTTTCTGCGGAATCAAGCCGCTTCAACAGATTGCGAGAAGTATTTGCCGAATTGCGAGTATAAAAAATCAATACGATAGATTAAGATGAGGACAGAAGAGGAAACCGGAGGTGAATAAGCCGGATTTCCAAAAATCAAAAAAGGAGAACGAGTATGAAAAGAGTGAAAAGCGCTCTTGCCCTGATCCTGGCCCTGCTTATGGTACTCAGCATGGTCGCCTGCGGCAAGAACAACAACACGGAAAACAAGTCCACCGAAGGCTCTAAGGCAGAAGAGTCAAAAGCGGATCCGGAAGCCGGCAGCGGTCATATCCTGATCGGGATCCCGCAGAAGGCAGGCGTTACGGATTACAAAAACAATGCCTTCACCAAGTGGGTCGAGGAGAATGCCCATGTGACGCTGGACTTCATGACCCTGCCGGAGAAGCAGGAGGAGTACAATGCCACGATCAACCTGATGATCGCCAACAAGGAAAAGCTCCCGGATCTGTTCTGGGGCGTGGAATGGGCGGATGCGGCCCGTCTGGAAATGGAGGCCGACGGTTATTTCCTGGATCAGGCGCCCTACTGGGAGAGCGACTATTTCAAGGAAAAATGGCAGGATATAGCTTTTGAGAACTTTACCTCGTCTGAAATTGCCGATTATAAGGTGTTCCAAACGAATGAGAACGGTGCCTGGTATCATGCCGGCGGTCTGGGCAACACCTCCTGGGTGGATCAGTCGAACTCCTTCATGTGGATCAACCGTGACTGGCTGAAGCGGCTGAACCTGGAGATGCCCACCGACTTCGCATCGCTGGTCACCGTGCTGAAGGCCTTCCGGGACCAGGATGCCAACGGCAACGGCGATCCCAATGACGAGATCCCCATGCTGTGCAGCAGTACGCCTTCGACCAACGGCAGCTGCTGGTGGGATGCGATCCCCTGGCTGATCAACAACTGGTGCTATTATCAGCAGAAATACCTGCTCAATGTGACCGATGACGGCAAGCTGTATTTCGCGGAGACCACCGACGCCTATCGCGAGGCCTTGAAGAATATCAATATGCTGGTCAAGGAAGGCCTGCTGTCCAGTGCCAGCTTCTCCCTTTCCGCCAACGATTATAAGGCTGCTATCTGTGTGGATGAGAAGGACGTGCGCGTCGGCTGCTTCTCCTGCCACCTGACTAACTTTGACGCTACGGCGTCCGCGATCTATCAGTATACGTATCTGGCTCCCTTCAACTATATGCCCAAGGGCGGCCCGACCTTCAGCAGAAAGGTCACCGTCAGCGCTACGGCTGAGGATCCCTGGGCCTGCATGCGGCTGATCTGGCTCGGTCTGAGCCAGGAAGGCACCATGAGATTCCGCTACGGCGAGAAGGGCGTGGACTGGGTCGAAGAGGTGAATCCGCTGGATAACAAGCCCCATTTGAAGATCGTCAACGATATCTGGACCTCCACGGCGCAGAATTCCTTCTGGGGCAACGGTCTGGCCTGCCTGGGAACGCTGAAGTACGCCAAGGGCACGATCACGATCTCGCCTATTGAGCTCAAGGACGACGTACGGACCATGAGCATCGCGGATTACAAGAACTACTTCAACCGCGAGTATGCGGACGTTACCGATGAGATCGCGGCGAAGAACAACCCCAAGAAGGCTCTTAAGGGTATGCTGACGCTGAACTCTGAGGAACAGAAGGTCTACAATCAGTACTACACCGAGCTGTGGAACTATAAGTGCAACGCCCGTGACGAGTTCTGCGCCGGCGTTAAGGATCCCAACAGTGATGCGGATTGGAACGCCTACCTGGCCCAGATGAAGGCCCTCGGCGAGGAGGAACTGGTGAAGGCCTATCAGTCTGCTTACGACAGAAATTACAAGTAACCGTTACGGTACGCTGTCGGCGGAGGGAGGAGACCTCCCTCCGCTTTTTACGAGTAAGGAGAACGGTATGAGTAAAAAGACTCCCGCAGCGGGATCCGATCCCGCTGCATACAACAGCGTGAAAGCGCGGTTCATCCGCAGCATGAAGAAAAACTGGGAGCTGGACCTGATGGCGCTGATCCCGGTGGTCTATCTGCTGCTGTGGAAGTATTATCCGATGTACGGACTGCAGATCGCTTTCAAAAACTACAAGCTGAAGCTGGGGATCTGGGACAGCCCCTGGGTGGGACTGGAGAATTTCAGGCGTTTCGTCAGCGCGTATAACTTCGCGGAGCTGATGAGAAATACGCTTTCCATTTCCTTCTACAGTATTTTTGTCGGTTTCCCGATCCCGATCATTCTGGCGCTTTTCCTGCATGTCTGCAATAAGCCCGCGCTGAAGAAGATCACGCAGAACGCGGCTTATATCCCGCACTTTTTATCCGTTACGGTACTGGTAGGGATGCTGAACCAGCTGGTCAGTCCCATCAGCGGCGTTTACGGTATCCTGTATCGTTTTTTAGGCAATTCGGGCGTCCCTATGGATATCCGTTCTCTTCCGGAAGCCTTCCCGCATCTGTACGTGTGGTCGGGGGTCTGGCAGAATATGGGCTGGAGCACGATCATCTACGTGGCGGCATTGAGCGCGGTCCCGACGGATCTGCACGAAGCGGCTCAGATCGACGGCGCCAGCCGCTGGAAGCGGGTGCTCCACGTGGATATTCCTTCTATCATGCCGACGATCTGCATCATGCTGATCCTGCGCTGCGGCAGCATCATGGGTATCGGCTATGAGAAGGTCTATCTGATGCAGAACGCCCTCAATATGTCCCGCTCAGAGGTGCTGTCCACCTACGTGTATAAGCAGGGCCTCGTCAAAACGGACTATTCTTATTCCACCGCTATCAGCATGTTTGATTCGGTCATCAACATGACGGTCATGCTGGTCGTCAACTGGATCGTCCGCAAGATCAGTGACGGCGAACGCGGATTGTTTTAGGAGGCGGGCATGAGTAAGAAAAAAAATAAGATCGTGAATTCCACCGGCGATAAGGTGCTGTATACCATAACGAATATCACACTGATCCTGGTTTTGATCATTGTCCTGTACCCGATCATTTTCGTGCTTTCCAGCTCTCTCTCCAGCGGCTCTGCCATTGGGCGCGGCAAGGTCTGGCTGTATCCGGTAGAATTTACCCTGAACGGCTACGAGATCGTTTTCGCGTATCGGTCTGTCTGGGTGGGCATGAAGAACAGTATCTTTTATACGGTCGTCGGAACGATGATCAATATGATCCTGTCGATCCTTGTGGCCTATCCGCTGTCCAGACGGCAGTTTCACATGAAGGGGCTGGTCACGACGCTGTTTACCATCACTATGGTATTCAGTGCCGGTCTGGTGCCCACCTACCTGGCCATGTCAACGCTGGGCATGGTCGGCAACCGTTTAGGTTATCTGCTGCTCAGTGCCATCAGTACCTACAATATGATCATTATCAGGACCTATTTCCAGAACAGCATCCCGGAGGAGCTGATCGAAGCGGCTCAGATCGACGGATACGGACACTTCGGGACTTTGTTCCGCATCGTTCTTCCGCTGTCCAAATCGGTGCTCTGCGTGGTCGCCCTGTACTATGCCGTTGCCCACTGGAACGCGTATTTCAACGCGATGATCTATCTGCGGGATAAGGAGCTGCAGCCGCTGCAGTGCGTGCTGCGCACGATCCTGAACGCGGCAAATGTAGATACCTCGGAGATCACGGACGTGGAGGCATTGGAGAAGCTGACCAATGCAGTGGATCAGATCCGCTATGCCCTGATCGTGGTGACCAGTGTCCCGATCATTGCCATCTATCCGCTGGTGCAGAAATATTTCAAGAAGGGCGTCATGATCGGTTCCGTGAAGGGCTGAGCTCACAGCTTGTTCCGCGATCAAACGGAACAGAAGGCCTGAGAGGCCGCTTCCGGGCTGCCGGGCGGCTGCGAAAAATTATCGGAGTCCCCCTGCAGCATCTTGACAAAACCGAAGTTTTGGCCAACAATAGACGTATTTCTACTATCTATAGGGAAAAGGACTGTAAGATGGAGCTTCAACTGAAATCAGACGCCAAATACGCGCTCGCCTGCGTGACCAGCATGGGAGTCCGCATCACGCCCGCCGACCGCATGGCGGTCCATGAAAGCAATCAGTATTACCTGCAGGCCACCAGCGCCGAGACCAATGTGCTGAATATCGCCGCCAGCCTCGGCAAGCCCTGCCTGGCCATGACCAAGTTCGTCGAAGGCAGCCCCATTGCTGCCTTTATTCAGGCGCAGCTGCGGGCACGCAATATCGCCTACGCGGGGCAGGAGGTCCCGCAGGGCGGCCCCTGGGGCTACCGGCATCAGTTCAATATCGCCGACTCCGGCTTCGGGCTTCGGGCCCCCCGCGTCTGGAACGACCGGGCCGGGGAGGTGGGCCGCACCATCCGCCCCGAGGACTTCGATCTGGAGAAGATATTTGCCGAGGAGGGCGTCGGGATCCTGCATCTTTCCGGCCTCATCGCCGCCATGAGCCCCGAGACCACCGACACCTGCCTGCGGCTGGCCGAAGCGGCGAGGAAGAACGGTACGCTGGTCAGCTTCGACCTCAACTACCGCGACAGCTTCTGGAAGGGCCGCGAGGAGGAGCTGCGGCAGGCCTTCCGGCAGATCGCCTCACTGTCGGACATTCTGATCGGCAACGAGGAGGATTTTCAGCTCTGCCTGGGCTTTGCCGGGCCGGAGACCGGCGGGAAGGCGCTTTCCGCCAAGATCGAAAGCTATAAGGCCATGATCGCGCAGGTGCGGCGGCAGTTCCCCCGGGTCAAGGCCTGTGCCACCACGCTCCGGCAGGTCGTTTCGGCCAATGAGCACCTTTGGGGCGCGCTGCTTTGCGCGGAGGATGCCTGCTTTGTCGAGGAGCCCCGCCCGATCCCGGTGCAGGACCGCATCGGCGGCGGCGACGGCTTCTCCGGCGGTCTGCTGTACGGCGTTCTGCAGAACTGGGCGCCGGAGAAATGGCTGCAGTTCGGCTGGGCCTGCGGCGTGCTGGCCGCCAGCAGCCTCAACGATTACGCCACTCCCGCGGATGAAAAGCAGGTGTGGGACATTTATCAGGGAAATGCGAGAGTACAGCGATGAAGAAAGCGGATATCGGTCTCATCGGCCTGGCCGTTATGGGAGAAAATTTAGCGATCAATATGGCCTCTAAGGGCTTCACGGTAGCCGTTTACAACCGCAGCACGGATAAGGTGGACCGCTTTATGGACCGCGTCGGAGGCGGAAAGGGCTTTATCGGCTGCCATTCGCCGGAGGAGCTGATCGCTCAGCTGGCAAAGCCCCGCAAGGTCTTCATGATGATCAAGGCCGGCAGCGCGGTGGATGAAATGATCGACCGTCTCCTGCCGCTGCTGGAGGACGGAGACATCCTGATCGACGGCGGCAACAGCCATTTTCCGGACACCATCCGCCGCACCGCCTACGTGGAGAGCAAGGGAAAGCTCTACGTGGGGACCGGCGTTTCCGGCGGTGAAGAGGGCGCCCTGAAGGGGCCCAGCATGATGCCCGGCGGCAGTCCCGCCGCGTGGCCTTACGTAAAGCCCATCTTCCAGGCCATCTGTGCCAAGGTGGAGGACGGCTCTCCCTGCTGCGACTGGGTAGGCGAGGGCGGCGCCGG
>JAZLJI010000030.1:0-17241 GCA_045617825.1 Lachnospiraceae bacterium | reverse complement strand
TTCGTCGGCGGAGCCGGCTGCGGGATCCCCGAGAGAAAGCAGGCCCTGCAGGAGCAGCTGAGCCGGCATTATCCGGCACTGAAGCTGACCGTGGAGTCGGATATCATGTCGGTCTTTTACCTGATGCCCGAGCCGGAAAAGGGCTGCGCCGTCATCTGCGGGACCGGCAGCTCGGTGGTCGGGCGGGATGCCGACGGCATACAGCGGATCGGCGGCAGCGGATTCCGCTTTGACGACGCCCTCTGCGGCTATACCCTGGGACGGGATGCCCTGAAGCTGACACTGGCCGTTCAGGACGGACTGGCGGAGGAGGGACTGCTGAGCCGCAGCATCTGCCGGGAGCTGGGCGGAGAGCCCCGGGACTGTCTGGGCGCGGTCTATGAAAAGGGCACCGACTATATCGCCTCGCTGGCGCCGTTAGTGACGGAGGCGGCCGGGCAGAACGATCCGGCCGCCCGGGAGCTGGCCGAAAAGATCCGGGCCATGCGCCGCCGCTGCGCCTGCGGCAACAGGGTGGTGCTGACCGGCGGGCTGGCCCGGGACAGCTATCTCACGGAGCATTATCTGAAGCCGGAGCTGGAGGCGGAGGTGGAACTGATGATCCCGGAGCTGCCGCCGGTGTACGGCGCGGTGCGGGGCGCCATGAGTCTTGTCGGTATCCGGGCCGACGAACGGTTCACGGAGACCTTCCGGATCAGCTACGAAAGGGAAAAAAGCAATGAGTAGGGTGGATTTCAGCCGACTGACCACGGAAGGCGTCGAGGCCCGCAGCGTCGGGCTGGATGCCATAAGCACGGAGGCTGCCGTGCTGCTGATGAACGATATGGACGCGGAGATCGCTCCGGCCGTGCGCCGGGCCGCGCCGGCGATCGCCCGGACCGTGGACCGGATCCGGGAGGCCTTCCTTACGGGCGGGCGGCTCCTCTACTGCGGCGCCGGCACCAGCGGACGTCTGGGGGTGCTGGATGCCTCCGAGTGTCCGCCGACCTTCGGCGCGGACCCCTCTCAGGTGGTCGGTCTGATCGCCGGAGGAGACAGGGCGCTGCGTTTTCCGATAGAGGGCGCGGAGGACAGCCCCGAGGCCGGAGCGGCGGATATGGAACGCGCGGGCCTTTCCGATAAGGACGTGCTGGTGGCTATCTCCGCCAGCGGCTACGCCCCCTACTGCCAGGGCGCGCTGGAATACGCGGAGCGGGTCGGCGCCTTCACCGCCTGCGTCGTATGCGTGGAGAACAGCCGGCTGAGCGCCCATGCGCGGGAAACGATGGCCGCCGTGGTGGGACCGGAGATCCTGACCGGCTCCACCAGACTTCGGGCCGGGACCGCCACCAAGATGATCCTGAACATGCTGACGACCCTGGCCATGGTAGGCTGCGGGAAGGTCTACGGCAACCTGATGGTGGACGTGAAGCCCTCGAACGTGAAGCTGCACGACCGGGCCGAGCGGATCGTGATGGCCGCGACGGGCTGCAGCCGGGAGGAGGCGGTCTCCGCCCTCCGGGAAACGCTGCTGCCGGGAGAAACGGCGGAACGGCCGAAGACGGCGATCGTGATGCTGCTGGGCGGCTGCGGCGCCGAACAGGCGGAGGAGGCGCTCCGGGCGGAGCAGGGCTTCGTGCGGCGCGCCCTGGAGCGTCTGCGCTGAGCAGGCGGATACGAAAAAAATGCTGTGAGAAAGGTGAGGAAACGACTATGGAACCCTTGCGAATGGCCTGTTGGTGGCTCTCTTTGTCCGATCTGGACTATCCCAACCCGGAGACCGACGCGAAGATCAAACGCCGGGCGAAGGAATATGCCGAGGCGAACGTCAGTATGGTCTATCTCTTCGGCGCCCACTTCCGCTTCGATTTCATCAAGCGGCTGGACAGCCTGCACGGCCTGATCAGGGCCATCACGGACGCCTGCCATGCCTACGGCATGATGGTGGCGGATCACCATTCCGTGAATCTGATCCACCGCTACCGCACCGAGGAGGAGCGGAAATTCATCATGAAGAACAGCGGGCCGCATTTGCCGCTCTGCCCTTCCTTTGAGGAGGCGGAGGACTGGAGCTACGCGGGACACCGCCTGAACGATCTGCGGATGATCGACGTGGTGACGGGGAAGCCCCTGTGGCACGCCCAGTATCAGGGCGAGGGCTTCTGCCACCGCAACCCCGAATTCGTGGACATGTATATCCAGTACGCGAAGCAGCTGATCGCCGACACGGGGATCGACTGGCTGGAGGCGGACGATTCCCTCTACTATATGCAATACCGGGCCTGCGGCTGCCGCTACTGCCGCGCCGAGCTGAAGCGCCGGGCGGGGATCGAGCTGCCGCCCGCGGACGACTGCTCCTTCTGGGGCAACTACGACAATCCGGCCTGGCGGGCCTGGATCGACCTGCGCTACGAGGCCGCCGGTGATTTCATGCAGAAGCTGCGGGAGGCATTGCCCGGCCGGGTGAAGCTGATGTACTGCGGCAGTGCCTCGGCCACCGGAGGCCGCAACGCCGCGGGCGCGGACGTGCGCCAGTTCCTGCGCGGCGCGGACTATGCCAGCATCGAGCTTTCCGGCAATACGCCGCCCTATAAGCACGATCCGCTGACCATCAACGCGCCGGTCTCGAACGCCATCGTCAACGGCAGCCACCATCTGGCGGCGGCAAGAGAGAAGGGCACCCGCTGCTACGGCATCAGCTTCGGCTTCACCGAGGCCACGGCAAATATCTGCTGGGCCGTCAACAAGACCGCCGGGGCGGACTGCCTCTTCTGCACCCTGAAGGACCGGCTGGGGCTGCCGCAGGAGATCCTGCGGACCCTGCCGGAGGAGGGGGCTCTGGTGAAGAAGGCCTTCACCTTCGAAAAGGAGCATCCGCAGCTGTTCGGCGGCGAGATCTGCCCGCAGCTGGGCGTTTACTTCTCCTACGAGACCCGCAATCACAGCCTTTTCGGCAACCTGACCAGGGGCTATTACCGGGATTATTCCCGGGCGGTGGAGCTGGCCCTGGGGGCCGGCTGGGGCACCAATACCCTGTTCCGCTTCCCGAAGGACGCCTCGGTCTACAAGCTGGTGCTGCTGCCCAGTCCCTGGCGGATGACGGCAGCCGAGCGGACCGAGCTGGAGACCTATCTGGCCGCCGGCGGGAAGGTCCTGGCCTGCGGCCCCTGCGAGAAAACGCTGGCGGAGAATGCCTGGGAGCTGCCGAACGCGGTGAACGAGCCGGATCCGGAGCGCTTCATGCAGTACGTGGTGCCGGGCAGGACCCATCTCAGCCAGCCGGAGTGGATGAACGGCGAATGCCCGGTCAGCAGGGAGGAGAACGCCTGGAGAGAGGTGACGGAGGGACTGTTCTACGATCCCTGGCGGATCTCCGATATGGGAGAAGGCGAGGAGCTGCTGGCACTGGTGAAGCGCTTCGTCAAACCGCTGCCGGTACAGCTGATCCGGCAGCAGGGGTATTTCACCAACGTGTTTTCCGGTAAGGACGGGCTGACGCTGCATCTGCTGGCGAAGGACTACGACACGGACATCGACCACCATCTGGACGAGATCCGCTATCACCGGAGCCGGGTGAACCTGATCACGAAGGCCGAGCCCATCGGCATCGGCCGGGAGGTCCTGCTGCGGGTGGAGAAGCTGCCGGAGGTCTATACGCCTTTTAACGATGAGCCGGCGCAGGTCACTGATCCGGGAGACGGGACCGTGAGGGTCACGCTTCCCGAAAAATGCGCCTACGCGGTGCTGCATTTCCCCGCCGACGCCTGAATATCATAACGCACCCCGCTGAAAACGTTTTCAGCGGGGTGCGCTGCATTTGCGGCTATTTTTCTGCCGACCGCGCGGTCAGACGGGGTCGTGCAGCTTCAGCCGGAAGAAGCATCTTTTGACGGTAAAGGCAGGCGCGGCAGCGGCCCATTCCCGGTAAATTTCGGTAAAGGCCTTTTCCTCCAGCGCGTCCTGCTGCTCCTTCAGATGCGCGGCGGCGGCCTCCTCGTCGCCGACCTTCTCGCATTTGACGACGTACCAGCCGGATTCGGCGTCGATCACCCGGACCTCGCCCTCCTTCATGTCCTGCGTGCGCATGCTGAGAAAGCGCTCGTTTGCGTCGATCAGGTTCCGCGCGAAGGTGGCCGTCCGCAGAGCAGCGCCGCAGCTCTCAGCCACGTCCTCCGCGGGGAGGCCGCCGGCCAGATCCAGCCGGAGCTTCCGCACCAGCACCTCGCCGGTGGGGGCCTCCTCGGTGGAGGGCTTTTCGGCGGGCGGGACAAGGAAGTAGCTCAGCCGGTAGAAGACCGTTCCGTCGTCGGCCGCCTGCACGCCGGCAGCGGCCTTGACGGCTTCGTGGACCCGGATCGCCAGGGAACGGTCGGTCAGGTACTGCTTCACCTGCTCGGCCGTGTAGGCGGCGCCCATGGCGGAGAGATCCTTGCCGAAGCTGCCCTGGAGCTTTTCGACCGCCAGATCGATGCGGGCCAGATCCTCCCCGCTGAGACTGACGTCATACGCGTCGGCATGATCCAGCAGCACGCAGGTCTGCAGGAACTCTGCCATGACGGACTCCTTCAGCGCCTCCGCGAAGCTCTGGCCGTGATTGCCGCTGGGCATCCGCCAGAAGTCCTTGACCCCGTAGGCGTAATAATACAGCGGCGCCTCATAGGAATTGAAATAGTTTTCGTAATAGCGCAGCCAGAAATTGGCCTCGTCCAGATAAACGGTCCGGTCTCCGTAGGAGGCGGCGGCCGTCTCATGGTAGCGCGCCGCATCGGGGGCGCAGCCGCCGAGGCAAAGCAGCAGCGTGCTCAGCAGGGCCAGCAGCCCTAAAAATCGTTTCATGGTAAATACCTCCTGTTACAGCGGTTTTTTCAGCAGGGCCTGCAGCCTGTTCACCAGCTCCTCGGCCTTCTGCAGCAGGGCGTCGGCGGTGACCACCTCGCCGGGTCTGAGGGTCAGGGTCAGCAGGGGCGAATCTCCGGCGCTGAGCTTCAGGGCGCCCCGATAGTCCTGCACCAGCGCGATCAGCTGCTGCGGGTCGATGGGCGCTTCCTTGATGAAGCGCAGCGTGATGCGCTCCGTATTGCCGGTCAGCTCGCTGGCGTATATGCCGTGGGCCAGAGCCCTGAGCAGCGCGATCTTCAGCAAATGGTCCACCGGCTTGGGGAAGGCCCCGAAGCGGTCGATCAGCTCGTCCTGCATGTCCTCGTATTCTTCCCGGCTGCCGATATAGGCGATGCGCCGGTACAGATCCATTTTGTGGTTTTCATTGGCCACGTAGGAGGAGGGGATGTTGGCGTCCATGGCCAGATCCACCGCGGTCTCGTAGTTCAGCTCCTTGGCCTCGCCCTGCTCCTCCCGGACGGCGCTGCCCAGCATCTTGCAGTAGAGCTCGTAGCCCACGGCCTCCATGTGGCCGTGCTGCTCGGCGCCCAGGAGGTTCCCGGCGCCCCGGATCTCCAGGTCCCGCATGGAAATGCGGATGCCGCTGCCCAGCTCGGTGTATTCGCGGATGGCCGCCAGCCGCTTCTCCGCCACCTCCTTCAGCATGCGCCCGCCCTTATACAGCAGGAAGGCATAGGCGGTCCGGTTGGAACGGCCCACGCGCCCCCGCAGCTGATAAAGCTGGGACAGACCGTAGCGGTCGGAGTCGGAGATGATGATCGTGTTCACGTTGGGGATATCCAGCCCGGTCTCGATGATGGTGGTGGAGACTAATACGTCGATCTCGCCCGACACGAAGTCGTACATGATCTGCTCCAGCTCCCGCTCCTTCATCTGCCCGTGGGCAAAGGCCACCACTGCGTCCGGCACCAGCTGTTGGACGTGGGCGGCCACCTCGGTGATATTCTTGACCTTATTGGACACGTAATAGACCTGTCCGCCCCGGGCCAGCTCCCGGGCAATGGCCTCCCGGACGATCTCGTCGTTGTAGGGTGCCACGTAGGTCTGGATGGGGACCCGGTCCAGCGGCGGCTCCTCCAGCACGCTCATGTCCCGGATGCCGATGAGGCTCATGTGCAGCGTCCGGGGGATTGGCGTGGCCGTCAGGCTGATCACGTCCACGTTTTCCCGGAGGGCCTTGATCTTTTCCTTGTCGGAAACGCCGAAGCGCTGCTCCTCGTCGATGATCAGCAGCCCCAGATCCTTGAAGCTGACGTCCTTGGACAGCAGCCGGTGCGTCCCGATCACGATATCCACGGCGCCGGTCTTCAGCTCCGCCGCCACCTTCTGCTGCTCCTTGGGAGAGCGGAAGCGGGAGAGCATGGCCACCTTGACCGGATAATCCTTCATTCTGGCGGCGAAGGTCTGGTAATGCTGCTGGGCCAGGATGGTGGTAGGGACCAGATAGGCCACCTGCTTGCTTTCCTGAACGGCCTTGAAGGCTGCCCGGATGGCGATCTCGGTCTTTCCGAAGCCCACGTCGCCGCAGATCAGCCGGTCCATGATCTTACCGCTTTCCATATCCTGCTTGATGGCCTGGATGGCCTTCAGCTGGTCCTCGGTCTCCTCGTAGGGGAACTGCTCTTCAAATTCCCGCTGCCAGACCGTGTCCGGGCCGTAAACGAAGCCCTGGGCGTGCTCTCTGGCGGCGTACAGGGCCACCAGCTCCTTGGCGATATTGGCCACGGCCTTTTTCACCCGGGTCTTGGTGGCATGCCATTCGGCTCCGCCCAGACGGTTCAGCACAGGGGCCGGATCCGCGTCGGCGGAGGCGTATTTTTCGATCTTGTGGAGCTGGGTGACGGGGGCGTAGAGATTGCCGCCGTCCTTGTAGGAGATCTTGAAATAGTCCTTCTCCACGTGGTCGACGATCTTCTTTTCGATGCCCCGGTAAATGCCCAGGCCGTGGTCCTCGTGGATCACGTAATCCCCCACGGACAGCTCGCTTGCGGAGCCGATATGCCGGCCGCCCCGGGAAAAGCTGCGCTTCCGGCCGGCCTTCTTCCTGCCGAACAGGTCGCCCTCGCTGATCACGGCGAAGCGGAGCTCGGGGTAGGCGAAGCTCTTGTGGATGTTGCCGTAGGTGACCAGGATCTGCCCCGGCTGCACCTCCTTGTCCTCCTCCTGCGCGAAAAAGGCGGCAAGCTCGTAGTCCCTCAGGTCGCCTGCCAGACGCTCGGCCCGGCTGCGGGAGCCGGAGAGCAGCACGATACGGTAGCGCTCCCGCTTCCATTTCTGCAGATCCTGCACCATCAGCTCCACGTGGCCGCCGTAGGCGTGCAGCGAGCGGGCCTCCAGGCGGAAATGCTCCGCGGCGGGGATGGGCTCGTTCCGGTAGTCCAGTCCGGTCAGGATCAGCAGCCTTTGGGCCTTCAGCGCCTCCCAGATATCCTCCGGCCGGTGCAGCAGCGGGAAATGCGGCTCCTCCTCCCCCTCGGCCCTCGCGGCCTCCAGGCGGCGCAGGCAGCTTTCCTGGTATTCCTCCGCCACGGCCTCCATCCGTTCCTTCAGCCGGTCGGGCTCCTCCAGGACCACCAGGTCGCCGTCCCGCAGATAATCCAGCAGGGAGGCCTCCTCCTGCACGCCCTCGCCCGCGGGGTAGATGGCGATCTCCTCCAGATTTTCCAGGGAACGCTGGGACTCCGCGTCAAAGCTGCGGAGCGAGTCGATCTCATCGTCCCAGAATTCCAGACGGACCGGCTGCTCCTCGGTGAGCAGGTAAATGTCCAGGATCCCGCCCCGCAGGGCGAATTCGCCGGGCATGGTCACGGACTGGACCCGCTCGTAGCCCAGCGCCGTCAGCTGCTTTGCTAATTTCTGCGGATCGGTGAAGGAGCCGGGCTTCAGCCGGATCACCGCCTCCGCGAGGTACTTCGGCGAGGTCATGCGGGTGAGCAGAGCATCGGCGGTGGTCACCGCGAAGTATTCGTCTCTTTCCAGCAGCTCCTTCAGCACCGTCATCCGCTGGCGGGTCAGCAGAGAGCCCTGGACGTCCGCCCCCCAGAAGAGCAGATCCCGGGCGGGATAGAGGGCGGGGGTCCCCTTGATGAAGACCTCCAGATCCTCCTTCAGCTCCTTGGCCCGAACCTCGCCGGAGGTCAGGATCAGGCAGCGTCTGCCGTCGCCCGCCACCGCCGCGGCGGCCTCCATCAGCTGCGAATCCACGCAGCCGGAGAGCGCCACCGGGGTCCCGGGCTTTTTCAGAGCGCCCACGATCTTCTCATATTCGTTTAATTCCCCGAAGGGAGCCTTAAAGCTTCTCGGCATAAAGCGATATCCTTTCTGCTCCCCGCAAAGCCGGGGAGAGACCGCCGCGCGCCGCGGCTTCAAAAAAACCGGAGCCCGTCTGTCTGACGGCCCTGAGCTCAGGGCTCCCCGCCGTCTGCCGGTTTCTTTTTATTGAACGCATTCATGGCGGCTGCGGGCCCCTGCGTCAGGAATAAACGGACCGCCGCGGCGGCGTTTTTTTCCTCTTCCAGGACCGCCGCCTGCTCCGCGCTGCTGTAATGGGCCAGTACCAGATCCTTCAGATCCATGCCCTCCGGCGCGCCGCCGACGCCCATCCGGATCCGGGGGAAGCCGTCGCTGCCCAGCCGGCCGATGATGCTCTTCAGGCCGTTATGACCGCCCGCGCTGCCCTTCAGCCGGATGCGCAGCTGCCCCATGGGCAGATTGATATCGTCGCACAGCACCAGGATATCCTCCGGCGCCAGCTTATAGTAAGCCGCCAGAGGCTGCACGCAGTCTCCGGAAAGATTCATATAGGTAAGGGGCTTCACCAGAAGCAGCTTCTGCCCCTCCGCGAGCCCCATGCCCGTGAGGCCGCCGGAGCGGTTGACGTTGATCCGGATGTCCCACTGCTCTGCCAGAAGGTCCAGCGTCTCGAAGCCGATATTGTGTCTGGTGTGTTCATACTGTCTGCCGGGATTGCCCAGGCCTACGATCATTTTCATGGCAAATACCTCTTGCTGCCCGGTCCGGAGCGCTTATCGGGCGGCGGACGCGGCAGAAATATTTCCCGGCGAAGCCGCCGGGACGAAGCTATCCACCAATATCATAGCATGAAAACGCCGCTTTGTCACGATGATTTGCTTGGACAGACCATTTTCCGAAAAAAAGACGGTGAAAAATCTTGCCTTATGCGGCAAGTCTTGATACAATATAAGCGGGTCCGCGTGATCCGTCTTTTTTGTGTTATTATGCTTATGCATTAAAAATCAGGAGGAAATACCACCATGAGCAGCTTTATCAATGAGATCAAGGCTAAGGCAGCCGCCGATAAGAAGACCATCGTTCTGCCCGAGTCCAACGACAAGAGAACCTACGAAGCCATCGAGCTGATCAAGAAGGAAGGCTTTGCCGACCTGGTCCTGATCGCCAGCGCCGATGATATCGCCAAGTACGGTGCCGGCTACGATCTTTCCGGTGTTACCGTTGTCGATCCCTTCACCAATGAAAAGACCACTGCTTATGCAGAATATTTTGCCGAGCTGCGCAAGAGCAAGGGCATGACCTACGATCAGGCTCTGGCCATCCTGCAGAAGGATTACACCTACTACGGCGTGATGATGGTCAAGGCCGGCGATGCCGACGGCATGGTCTCCGGCGCCTGCCACACCACCGCCGATACCCTTCGTCCCTGCCTGCAGATCCTGAAGACCGCTCCCGGCGTGAAGACCGTATCCTCCTTCTTCCTGATGATCATCCCGAACTGCGAATACGGCGAGAACGGTACGCTGGTATTCTCTGACTGCGGTCTGGTCCAGGATCCTACCTCCGAGGAGATGTCCACCATCGCCGGCTCCAGCGCCGCTTCCTTCAAGAAGATGGTCGGTGCCGAGCCGAAGGTCGCCTTCCTCAGCCACTCCAGCATGGGCTCCGCCAAGCACGCTCTGGTCGACAAGGTGACCGCTGCCGTAGCGCTGGCTAAGGAAGAATATCCTCAGTACCAGATGGACGGCGAGCTGCAGCTCGATGCCGCCATCGTTCCGAAGGTGGGCGCCTCCAAGGCTCCGAACAGCCAGGTCGCCGGCCACGCCAACGTTCTGATCTTCCCGAACCTGGATGCCGGCAACATCGGCTACAAGCTGGTGCAGCGCTTCGCCAAGGCGGAAGCCTACGGCCCCATCTGCCAGGGTCTGGCAAAGCCCGTGAACGATCTGTCCCGCGGCTGCTCCGCCGAGGACATCGTGGGTGTCGTCGCCATCACTGCCGTTCAGGCTCAGGGCTGATCGCCGGATAACGGAAAGAAATAAGCCTCTCTGAGAGAGGCATCGGCATAGTCAAGGAAGGACCAGCGGTGCCAAAGCCCTGAGGGCAGAGGCACCGCGCCTTCTTTCATTGCATTTTACGAAGCGCCCTTCCCGGACGGAGAGGGCATATTACGGGAGATTTCATTTTATGATTCGAGAAGATGTCAGAAACGTAGCGATCATTGCGCATGTAGACCACGGCAAGACCACGCTGGTGGACGAGCTGCTGAAGCAGAGCGGCGTGTTCCGGGAAAACCAGGAGGTGGCGGACCGGGTCATGGACTCCGGCGATCTGGAGCGGGAGAGAGGCATCACCATCCTGTCCAAGAATACGGCTATCCGGTACAAGGGGAATAAGATCAACATCATCGATACCCCCGGCCACGCGGATTTCGGCGGAGAGGTCGAGCGGGTCCTGAAGATGGTGAACGGTGTTATTCTGGTGGTGGACGCCTTCGAGGGCCCCATGCCCCAGACCCGCTTCGTGCTGTCCAAGGCGCTGGAGCTGAACCTTCACGTGGTGGTGTGCATCAATAAGGTGGATCGCCCCGAGGCCCGTCCCGCCGAGGTCGTGGAGGAGGTCACCGATCTGCTGCTGGATCTGGACGCTTCCGAGGAGCAGCTGGACTGCCCCTTCGTATTCGCTTCGGCCAAGGCCGGCTGGGCGGCCCGGGAGCTCACCGACGAGCGGGTGGATATGCGTCCGCTGTTCGATACGATCCTGGAAGCCATCCCCGCCCCTCAGGGCGACGAGAACGCGCCGCTGCAGATGCTGGTGAGCACCATTGACTACAACGAATACGTGGGCCGTATCGGTGTGGGCAAGGTGGACAACGGCTCCATCCGGGTCAACCAGGACGTGGTGCTGGTCAATGCCCATGCGCCCGAGCAGAAGCAGCGGGTCAAGGTCAGCAAGCTTTACGAATTCGAGGGCCTGCGCAAGGTCGAGGTGGAAAGTGCCACCATCGGCGCCATTGTGGCGGTGTCCGGCATTGCCGGCATCCACATCGGCGATACCCTCTGCGACCCGGCCAATCCCGCTCCGCTGCCCTTCCAGAAGATCTCCGAACCCACCATCTCCATGCAGATGCTGGTGAACGATTCTCCCTTTGCCGGCCAGGAGGGCAAATACGTCACCTCCCGTCACATCCGCGACCGTCTGATGCGGGAACTGAACACGGACGTTTCCCTTCGGGTAGAGGAGATCACGCCTGACTGCTTCAAGATCTCCGGCCGCGGCGAGCTGCATCTGTCCATCCTGATCGAGACCATGCGCCGGGAGGGCTATGAATTTGCCGTGTCCAAGGCGGAGGTCATTTACAAGCGCAGCGCCGACGGCCGTCTGCTGGAGCCCATGGAACGGGTCTACGTGGACGTCCCGGACGAGTTCTCCGGCACCGTGATCGAAAAGCTCAGCCTCCGCAAGGGCGAGCTTTCCCAGATGCGTCCCTTCGGCGAAGGCCGCACGCGCCTGGAATTCATGATCCCGTCCCGCGGCCTGATCGGCTATCGCGATGAGTTCATGACCGATACCAAGGGCAACGGCATCATGAACCAGCTGTTCGACGGCTATGCTTCCTATAAGGGAGATATCCACTACCGCTCCAGCGGTTCCATCATTGCCTTCGAGACCGGCGAATCCGTGACCTACGGTCTGTTCAACGCGCAGGAGCGCGGAACGCTGTTCATCGGCCCCGGCGAGAAGGTCTACGCGGGCATGATCGTCGGCCAGACCGGCAAGGCGGAGGACGTGGAGGTGAACGTCTGCAAGACCAAGCACCTGTCCAACACCCGTGCCTCCGGCTCCGACGACGCGCTGAAGCTGACGCCGCCCAAGATCATGAGTCTGGAGCAGGCCATGCAGTTCATCGATACCGACGAGCTGCTGGAGGTCACGCCCGAGAACCTGCGGATCCGCAAGCGCATCCTGGATCCCATGCTCCGTAAGAGAGATATGATCCGGAAGAAGACCACCTGATAAGGGAACGGTTCGACCTCCGGTCCGGCGGTCCGCGCGGGCCTTTGAGGCGCGGAGAAAACGGCAAATAGCGGCGGGGGCAGCCCTGCCGGAAAGAAAATCAGGGGGAAAGGATTTTCCCCTTGATTTTTTATGGCCTCCTGGGGTATGATACAGGAGACAGAAGGGCAGACGGATCCGGTGAAAGGACAGGATGCTCAAAGAAAAATGGCCGGTGCTGATGCTGGCTCTGATCATGGTGCTGACAGGCGGCGTGTACGTGTTCCGGAACGACGCCGGTTTTAGCGTAGAGATAGAAGATGCCGAAGGGGAGATCGCCTCTTCGGCATTTTCCGTGGAAGAAACGCCGGAGACGGCCGCGCCGGCCCCGGGCCCGGTGAATATCAATACCGCAGGCGCGGAGGAGCTGGACAGCCTTCCGGGGATCGGTCCGGCGAAGGCGGCGGCCATTCTGGCGGACCGGGCGGAGCGGGGGCTGTTCTGCGCGATCGAGGAGATCATGCGGGTGCCGGGCATCAAGGAAGGTATCTTCGGGGAAATCCGGGGGCTGATCACGGTGGGAGAGGCGCCCGAGGCCCTTCGCCTGCGGGAACAGCTGGACCTGAAGGCCGATGCGCCTCCGGAGTATTGCTACGCCCGCTTTTTGGGGAGGCTGTCGGCGTATTGCGGCGCCCGCTTCCGGGAAAGGCTGCCGGGAAAGCGGCATGAGGGGCCATGAAAAAGCCGTTAGTTTTTCTGACCCTTCTGTACTGCGCGGGCCTTCTGCTGCTGAACGCGCTGGGGATCCCGCTGCGGCCCCGGTCGGAGCTGGAACGGTACCTGGGCGAGGAGGCCCGGACGGGAGTCCTGGTGGGAACGCTGACCGCGGTACGGAACAGACAGGACGGAAGCCGGGAGCTGACCCTGGAGGACTGTCTGTTTTCCCCGGAGGGAATGGCGCTGCCGCTGACGGACCGCCGGGTGTCGGTGTCCCTGGACCGGGAGCCGGAGGCCGGGCTGGGCAGCCGCCTGCAGCTTTGGGGCGAGGCAGAGCCGATCCTCCCAGCGGACAATCCGGGCGAATTTGACAGCAGGGCCTATTACCTCGCGGAGGATATCCGCTGCCGCTTCACCGCGGAGACCCTTGAGGTGCTGCGGCAGGAGGAACGTTTTCCGGCGGAGGCGGCCCGGCGGGCCCGACGGTTCCTGGCCCGGGGGCTGGAGCAGGTCTTCGACGAACGGGACGCCGGGACCCTGAAGGCGATGCTGCTGGGAGACAAAAGCAGCCTGTCCGGACAGGAAAAGCAGCTGTACGAGACCGCGGGGATCAGCCACGTCCTGACGGTCAGCGGACTGCACGTGTCGCTGCTGTCCGGGGTGCTTGCCGCGCTGATGGGACTCCTGCTGGCCCGGATCCCCTGGCAGCGGGGAGGAGGCTTCTGGTCCGCCCGGGGCTTTCTGCTGCTGCGGGGCATCCTGACGGGGGCCGGGGTGGTGTTTTATATGCGGATGGCGGGCTGGGGCGTATCGCTGCGGCGGGCGGGCGTGATGCTCCTGATCCTGCTGCTGGGTGAGATCCTGGGACGGAGCTACGATCTGGCTTCGGCCCTGGCTCTGGCTGCCCTGACGGTGCTGATCCCCTGCCCCTACTACCTGTTCCAGGCCTCCTTTCAGCTGTCCTACGGCTGTCTGCTGATCATCGGCTGTCTTTTCCCGCCGCTCAGCCGCTTCCTCCGGCCGGAAACGCCGATGGGCCGGCGGCTGCTCCTGCCGCTGCTGCTGCAGCTTTTCAGCCTGCCGCTGGTGCTCCTGCACTATTACGAATATCATTTCTGGAGCCTGCTGCTGAATCTGGCCGCGGTGCCGCTGATGGATTTTCTGCTGCCCTTCGGCCTCGCGGCCGGGCTTCTGGCAAGGCTGTGGCTCCCCCTGGGCCTGATGACGGCAGGGCCGGCGCATCTGATCCTGAGATTCATCCGCGGGCTGGCCCGGCTGACCGCGCATTTGCCGGGCGGGACCGTGATCTTCGGACGGCCCTCCCCCGGGCAAATGCTTCTGTACTATTTCCTGCTGCTCCTGGCACTGGGCCTGCTCGGCTTTTCGCGGAAACAGCGGGCGCGGTCGCTGCGGCTGGCCGTGCGCCGGGCCGGGGAAAGCCAGCGCCGCAGGACCCTCAGAGAGCTGGCGGCGCTGGGCCTGCCCTTGCTGCTGCTGTTTATCCTGCTGCCGTCGGTCTTTCTCCTCAGACAGCGGAAGAGCCTGACCCTGACCAGCCTGTACGTGGGGCAGGGAGACTGCCACGTGGCCGAGACGCCCTCGGGAAACGTGTATATCATCGACGCGGGCAGCAGCTACGGCGACCCGACTCCCGGCAAATTGCTTCCCTTCCTAAAATATAAGGGCATCCGGCACATCCGCTTTCTGATGCTGTCTCACTTGGACGGGGATCATACCAACGGCATCGTCTCCCTGCTGGCGGCGGAGGGCATCAGCTGCGATTTTCTGCTGCTGCCGGAATCCTGCCGGGACAGCGCGGAAGCGCTGCCGCTGCTCAGGGCAGCCGAGGAGGCCGGCTGCCGCACGCGCTTTGTCGCGGCGGGGGACCGCTGGCAGGACGGGGAGGTGCTGTTCCGGGTCCTGCATCCCGGCGCGGACGCTGCCGCGGCGGAGAGAAATGAAGCCTCCATGGTGCTGCGGGTGGAATACGGGGCATTTGCCGCGCTGTTTACCGGAGACATCACCGGGGAGGCAGAGGGATCCCTGAGCGAGTCCCTCCCCGCGGAATGGCTGCGGGCGGACTATCTGAAGATCGCCCATCACGGATCGAAGACCTCCTCCTGCAGTGTCTTCCTGGAGGCGGTCTCACCCCGGGCTGCCGTGATCAGCTGCGGCAGGAACAACCCCTACGGTCATCCCCACGGCACGGTGCTGGACCGCCTCGGGGAAAGCGGCATCCGCTGCTTCCGGACGGACCGGGAGGGGGCGGTGACCGTGAGAGCGGAAGCGGACGGCTCCTTTGCCGCGGAACGCTGGCGGTACCGCCGCCTCCGCCGCTTTGAACCGTGAGCACCCGCCTCGGGCAGCGAGGGCAGTGAGCGTCCGCCGCTTCGAACCGTGAGCCGTCTGCCGCTTCGAGCCGTGATCCACCTGCCCTTCGGGCCGTGAGAAAGACTTGCCTTTTTCAGACTTCTATGATATAAGGAAAAAAGAGGTCCGGAGTCCCTTCCGGCATGTGACAAGGAGGTAATACCATGTTTTGTTCCAATTGCGGTCAGCGACTGGCCGATGATGCTAAACATTGCCCAAACTGCGGTATGGCAGTAGAACCGGAAAATGCCGGTGCCCAGCCCTATACCGAGGCCGCCGGCCCTGCGCCAGCCGCCCCTGAAACGGCCCATGCCGCCTACACCGCGCCGGCTCCCGAGGCTCCCAAGGCAGCCGCGCCCGCTCCGAGCTATACCCAGACCTACAGCGCTCCTGCCGCTTCCGGCTTGCCGGCCAAGGCACCGGAAGCGCCTGCGGACAAGCAGGCTCTTACCGGCTTTATCCTCAGCCTCGTCAGCCTCGTGTGCTGCTGCGCGCCCTGCTTCGGACTGGTCCTGAGCATCACGGGACTGATTTTCTCCATCAAGGGCCTGAAATCCCAAGCCCGTCACGCCATGGCCGTCATCGGTCTGATTGTCAGTATTCTGGCTATTCTGATGGCCGTCTTCAGCTTTATTTCTTCCTGGATGCTCGTAAAAGACAGCGGCGGAGTGGAAGGCTTCATGGAAGATTTCATGGAGAGCATCGGCTGGGGAGATTTTGGGTATTAAGCGGCGCTGCCGTCCGCACAGACATAAAAGCCCCTCCTTACCGACCGGTAGGGAGGGACTTTTTTATCCGTTCCCGAGGCCTCCTTTCGGGAAAAATACAAAATAGGAGAGAAATCCTTGCGCAGAAAGATACTGAAAAAGCTCGCCGTGGCCATCGCCGCCGTGATCGCTTTTATCGCTTTAGCGCTGCATTTGCTGGGGCTTTACTGGAGCGGCGCGTTCAATCGCTTCATGCCGCGTGAGATCGCGCGGTATGAAAGCCCGGACGGGCAGTACGTACTGGAGTTTGATCAGCTGGGGGATCCGGACTGGCCCTTCGGCCCGACCGATATCCGGCTGACGCTGCAGGATGCCGCCGGAAAGAAGCTCGATTCGCTGGACACGTCCATTCAGGACGATGGGGCAAATGCCTCCGCATACAACATCAAAAGCCTTGCCTGGGCGGAGGACGGCGTGACGGTGATCCTGTGCGCCTCCGAGATGGAGGACATGACCGTGACCCTCGCCTGCCGGTAAGCCGCCCGGAGCCCCTGCGGAGCGAAGTGATCCGCAGGCGGAGCCCTGCGACGAAACGAGCTGCTGACTTAAGCCCTGCGGCGGGAAGAAAATGCCAAGCCGGAACTGCTGCGGCGGAGCGGAATCCTCCGGCCTGTCCTATGGAAGTCGGAAGGAAACGCCAAGCCGAGTCCTTTCCGCAGAAGACGATCCTCAAGCGCAGAGCCCCTGCTGCAGGGGAAAATCCTCAAGTCCCGAGCCCTGCGGCGGGAAAAGGCAAACGGCAGAAGAGCAAGTCCCGGGGACGGCCGTGAGGGAAAAATAAAGTTGGAAAAAGACAAAAAAACGCTTGACAAAAGAATGCCCTCAGAGTAATATGTCCCTTGCACGCTTCAATTGGAGAAGTAACCAAGTGGTTGAAGGTATCGGACTTGAAATCCGACAGGTCGCGTCAGCGGCGCGAGGGTTCGAATCCCTCCTTCTCCGCTCATTTTCTCCGGAGCCTGCACAACTGCATAATGCATTTTAACTTTGGAGAAGTACCCAAGCTGGCCGAAGGGACACCCCTGGAAAGGGTGCAGGTCGTTAATAGCGGCGCGAGGGTTCAAATCCCTCCTTCTCCGCTCAGGAAGACAGCTTCCTGACTGCCGACAGGCAGAGCACCTTGACAATTAAATGATGCAATCCAACCCTGAAGATTCTTTAAATTGAAAAACAGCGGACCTAAATGTAGGAACGCGACGCTTAATCAACGTGAGGATGTTCAGAGAAGAACAAACGACCTAAACAAGGTAAAATACGGACA
>JAZLJI010000029.1:0-19656 GCA_045617825.1 Lachnospiraceae bacterium | reverse complement strand
ATATCCTTCCGGCGGCCTGCCGGTTTTGGCAGAAGGGGCGAGACTCGTCCTGCCGGCTGACGGGGCGAAGCATTCTGCGCCGCTCCGGTCTGAGCTACCGGGCCGTCAGCCCGCACTGGGAGGGCATCACGGTCATGGAATAGTTGCTGTGGTAGATCACCATGCCGGGCTGATACAGCGCCGGCTTTTTCAGATTCTTCTTCAGGGTGTAGTCCACCTCGGTCTTGCTGTCCCGGGAAGCGGAGGAGTACCAGGCCGCCAGCGCCGCCGCCTCCTCGAAGCAGCGGTCCGGCAGCTCCTGCCCCTCGGTCTTCACGATGACGTGGGAGCCGGGGATGCCCTTCACGTGGAACCACCAGTCTCCGCCGGAGGCCAGCTTAAAGGACAGCTCCTCGTTCTGCAGATTGTTGCGGCCCACGTAGATATCGAAGCCGTCCGAGGAGACGAAATGCAGGGGCTTTCCGGCCTTAGGGGCCTTTTCGCCCTTGCCCTTGGGGGCGGATTTACGGCGGATCCAGCCGGTCTCCACCAGCTCTGCCTTGATGCCGGTGAGATCCTCCTCGCTTTCCGCCCGGCTGAGGGCCGCCTCCACGCTCCGCAGGTATTCCAGCTCGGCGGCGGACTCCTCCGCCTGCCGGCTGGTGGCCTCGAAGGTCCGCTTCAGCTTCTGGTAGCGGTCGAAGTATTTTTTGGCGTTCTCCTGGGGCGTCAGCTCGGTCTCCAGCGGGATGCGGATCTCCTTGTTGTCGTCGTAATAATTCTCGCAGACCAGCTCCGGAGTGCCCGGCTCCAGCTGATAGCCGAAGGCCTGGATCAGCTCGCCCCAGAGCTTGTATTTGCCGCGCTTTTCGGTATCCTTCAGCTGCTTCCTCTGGAGCTCCAGCTTCTTGGAGGTCCGGTCCATGGCCAGCTGGAGGATGTGCCTCAGGTCGGCGGAGCGCTGCCTGATCCGGGTGGCGGCGCTTTTCTCGCCGTAGAAGGCCTCCATGGCCTCGCTCATCCTCGGATAGCCGCGGCTTTCCTCCTCCCGGAACAGCTCCAGCGGGAAGGGGGCATATTCCAGCAGCCGGTTCTTCCGGACGTAGACCGTCGGGGCAAATGCGCCGGTCTTCACCGGCTCCAGCACCGCCTGCAGGGCCGCATGAAGCTTTTCCGCCGCCTCCGCGGGCAGCTCGGCAGCTGCCTCGGTGCCGTCCAGTCCCGCCCGCAGCACGGTTTCCCGGGCGATCAGCGGGGAGATCCCGGTAAGGCCCTCGTTCAGCGCCTTTTCCACGGGACCGGTCATGCCCTTAAGCATACCGCGGAACTCCTCCGCGGGAATATCGAGAGGAGAGAGCTTGTCCCGGGTATTCGGAATGAAGTAGGGCCGCCCCGGCAGCACCTCCCGGACCGAGCTCACGCCTGCCGGGACCCGGCGGATGGCGTCGATGATCCGGTCCTCCTCATCCAGAAAGATCAGATTGCTGTGCTTGCCCATGAGCTCCAGCACCAGCGCCTTGCGGCGCTTATCCCCCATTTCGTCCAGATGCTCCGCCTCCAGCCGGATCACCCGCTCCAGACCGGGCTGGGTGATCGCGGTGATGTGCCCGCCCTGCAGATGCTTCCGCAGCAGCATGAGAAAGCTGGGCGCCGTGAGGGGAGAGGGCTTGTTCTGCTCCGTCAGATAGACGAGCGGCAGGGAAGGATCGGCGGAAAGCACCAGCCGGTACTGCCCGTCACTGCCCTTGACCGTCATCAGGATCTCGTCCGCCTCGGGCTGGGTGAGCTTGGAGATCCTTCCGCCCAGCAGCAGGCCGCGCAGCTCCGCGGCGATGGCCGCCACCGTGATTCCGTCTAATGCCATGTGATTCCCCCAATAAATGTGAAAAAGTAAGTGGTCAAGTCAAAAAAACGAGGAAGCCGCGGCGGTGCAGCCTTGACTTCCGCTCCGATTTGATTATAATATAAAAGTCGCATTATGGATACATATTTTTTTATATAATCCGCGGCTAAAAAAGTATTCTTTTTTATCACATATTTTTCAGGAGGAAACACCATATGGCAAGAAAAATGAAGTCTATGGATGGCAACAACGCGGCCGCGCACGTTGCGTACGCGTTTACCGAAGTTGCCGCCATCTATCCCATCACTCCTTCCAGCCCCATGGCCGATTTCGTGGATCAGTGGTCCGCCAACGGTCTGAAGAACGTATTCGGTTCTCAGGTGAAGGTCGTGGAGATGCAGTCCGAGGCCGGTGCCGCCGGCGCGGTTCACGGCTCTCTGGGCACCGGTTCCCTGACCACCACCTTTACGGCTTCTCAGGGCCTGCTGCTGATGATCCCCAACATGTACAAGATCGCCGCCGAGCTGCTGCCTTCCGTGTTCCATGTATCGGCCCGTACCGTTTCCACCCACGCTCTGAACATTTTCGGTGACCATTCCGACGTATATGCCTGCCGTCAGACCGGCTTCGCCATGCTGTGCGAGACCAACCCTCAGGAGGTCATGGATCTGGCTCCCGTAGCGCATCTGGCCGCCCTGGAGGGCAAGGTCCCCTTCATCAACTTCTTCGACGGCTTCCGCACCTCTCACGAGATCCAGAAGATCGCCGTCTGGGATTATGAGGATCTGAAGGATATGTGCCCCATGGATGCCGTAGCCGAGTTCAAGGCCCACGCCCTGAACCCCGATCATCCGGCCATGCGCGGTTCTCACGAGAACGGCGACGTGTTCTTCCAGCACCGCGAAGCCTGCAACAGCTACTATGACGCTCTGCCGGCCATCGTCGAGAAGTACATGGGCAAGATCAACGAGAAGCTGGGCACCGATTATCAGCTGTTCAACTACTACGGCGCTGCCGACGCGGATCGCGTGATCGTAGCCATGGGCTCCATCTGCGACGTCGCCGAGGAAGTGATCGATTATCTGAACGCTCACGGCGAGAAGGTCGGTCTGGTGAAGTGCCGTCTGTACCGTCCTTTCTGCCCCGACAAGCTGGTGGCAGCCATCCCCGCGACCTGCAGACAGATCGCCGTTCTGGACCGCTCCAAGGAACCTGGCTCCCAGGGCGAGCCTCTGTATCTGGACGTGGTCACCGCTCTGGCAAATGCCGGCCGGAACGATGTCAAGGTCTACGGCGGCCGCTACGGCCTGGGCTCCAAGGATACCCCGCCCAGCTCCGTATTTGCCATCTATACCGCTATGGCGAAGGGCACCATCGGCCGTCAGTTTACCATCGGTATCGTAGACGACGTGACCAATCTGTCCCTGCCTGAGGACAAGAACTGCCCGAACACCGCCGCGGAAGGCACAATCGAGTGCAAGTTCTGGGGTCTGGGCGGCGACGGTACCGTCGGTGCCAACAAGAACTCCATCAAGATCATCGGCGACCATACCGACAAATACGTACAGGCCTACTTCCAGTACGACTCCAAGAAGACCGGCGGCGTGACCATCAGCCACCTGCGCTTCGGCGACAAGCCCATCAAGAGCCCGTACTACATCAACAAGGCCGACTTCGTGGCCTGCCACAATCCTTCCTACGTGACCAAGGGCTTCAAGATGGTCCAGGACGTGAAGGCCGGCGGCGTATACATGATCAACTGCCAGTGGACTCCCGAAGAGCTGTCCGAGCATCTGGATCCCGCTTCCAAGCGCTACATCGCCAAGAACAACATCCAGCTGTATACCATCAATGCCATCGACCTGGCCATCGAGATCGGTATGGGCAAGCGGAACAACACCATCCTGCAGTCTGCTTTCTTCACCCTGGCCAACGTAATGCCTCAGGCTGAAGCCATCGAATACATGAAGGCCGCCGCCACCAAGTCCTACCTGAAGAAGGGCCAGGACATCGTGGATATGAACCACAAGGCCATCGACCTGGGCGCCACCGCCTTCACCAAGATCGACGTTCCCGCCGATTGGGCAAATTGCCCCGATGCCGCTCCCGCCGCTGCTCCTGCCGGCGAGGCCAAGCTGGTGAAGATGGTCACCGAGATCCTGAACCCCGTCGGCAAGATGGACGGCGACAGCCTGCCCGTTTCCGCCTTCAAGGATCACGTGGACGGCCAGTTCGAGCTGGGCGCCTCCGCTTACGAGAAGCGCGGCGTAGCCGTGACCGTTCCCGCCTGGGATGCCGCCAAGTGCGTACAGTGCAACCAGTGCGCTTACGTTTGCCCTCACGCGACCATCCGTCCTTACGCGCTGACCGAGGCCGAGGCCGCTGCCGCTCCCGAAGGCATCAAGCTGGCTGACATCAAGGTCGGCAAGGGCAAGGGCGTTTACAAGTTCACCATGGGCGTGTCCCCTCTGGACTGCATGGGCTGCGCCGTCTGCGTAGGCGTTTGCCCGACCAAGGCCATCAGCATGAAGCCTCAGGCCGAGGAAGCCGCTCAGGCAGCGGTTTGGGATTACCTGGTAGAAAAGGTAGCCGACAAGCCCGACATGCAGGACAATACCGTCAAGGGAAGCCAGTTCAAGCAGCCTTATCTGCAGTTCTCCGGCTCCTGCGCCGGCTGCGCCGAGACCTCCTATGCCCGTCTGGTCACCCAGCTCTTCGGCGATCGGATGTACATCAGCAACGCCACCGGCTGCTCCTCCATCTGGGGTGGTCCCGCCGCTACCTCTCCTTACTGCAAGGATAAGCAGGGCCGCGGTCCTGCCTGGATCAACTCCCTGTTCGAGGACAATGCGGAGCACGGCTTAGGCATGGCTACCTCCGTGAAGTTCCGCCGGAATGCTCTGGCTGAGGACGTGAAGACGCTGGCTGCCACCGCTGTCGCCGAGGAAGTGAAGGCTGCCGCTCAGGCTTGGCTGGATGCCAAGGACGACGGAGAGGCCTCCAAGGCGGCTTCTCAGGTTCTGGTAGACGTGCTGACGGCCAAGAAGGTCGACAGCTGCGACTGCCCTTGCGCCGCGATCGGCCGCAAGGTGCTGGCTCAGAAGGATCTGCTGGTGAAGAAGTCCGTATGGATCTTCGGCGGCGACGGCTGGGCTTATGATATCGGCTACGGCGGACTGGACCACGTGCTGGCCTCCGGTGAAGACGTGAACGTTTTCGTCTTCGATACCGAGGTATACTCCAACACCGGCGGACAGGCCTCCAAGTCCTCCAACATCGGCCAGGTGGCTCAGTTTGCCGCTGCCGGTAAGGAGATCAAGAAGAAGTCTCTGGCGGAGATCGCCATGGCCTACGGCTACGTTTACGTCGCCCAGATCGCCATGGGCGCCAACCCCGCTCAGACCATCAAGGCCATCGCCGAAGCCGAAGCTTATCACGGACCTTCCCTGATCATCGGCTACAGCCCCTGCGAGATGCACTCCATCAAGGGCGGCATGACCAACTGCCAGGCCGAGATGAAGAAGGCTGTGGAATGCGGCTACTGGAACCTGTTCCGCTTCAACCCCGAAGCCGAGAAGAAGTTCACCCTGGATTCCAAGGCCCCTGCCGGCGGCTATCAGGAATTCCTGATGAACGAGGCTCGCTACAGCCGTCTGACCAGAGAGTTCCCGGATCGCGCGGATGCTCTGTTCCAGAAGAACGAGGAGACCGCCAAGGCCCGCTACGAGCACCTGGTCAAGCTGCAGGAAATGTACGCTGACTGAGGCATTTGCCGAGGCTAAGGCATAATAAAACGAAGGACCCGGGCAGAAATGTCCGGGTCCTTTTGTATGGATCATCAGGCTTTAGCGCAGCTTAGCCGCGGCGGATGTGTTCAGAAATTCCCCAGCGAGAAGGCGGTCACGTCCTCCAGCCCTTCCCGCGGCAGGGAAACGAGCAGCCAGTAGGAGGTCACCATCTCGCCCATGGCGCGGCCCTTGTCCTTCTGCTCGCATTTCAGGGAAAAATTCAGCTGCCCATCCTGCAGCCGGGCGCTTACCGTAAAATCCTCCGGGGCAAAGCCGTAGACGCTGAGCTTTTGCCGAATCAGAAACAGGGTGTGCGTTTCAAGAAAATCCTCCTCAAAGGTCAGTGACTCCGCTTTGGCCGCGACGCCTGTCCAGATTTCAAACCGATTATCCTTCACAAATTGCTGCAGCACCGCCAGCTCCTCCGGCGTATCCAGCCGCAGCAGCTGACCGGTTCCTTCCTTAAGCGTTCCGACGGCGGCGAGCTGCTCCCTCAGGGCATAGTAGGTCGTATAGCTCGAGTCCAGATTGCTGAGCAGCTGAAAGGGCAATTTCTCCCAAACCACCGCTTCTGCCGGCGGAACATTGATGCTGCCGGAAGCTGTCCCGGCTGCGGTCTCCGTGCTGTCGGCGGCGGTCTCCGCGGCAGAAGAGGGCTCACCGTTTCCGCTGCGGTCCTCCCGGCTCATGCCCCAGACGAGGACGGTCCCCGCACACAGCAGCACCGCCGCTGCTGCTAACAAAAATACTTGTTGTTTCTTCATAGATGTTCTCCTTAATAGTAACCAATAAATAGCATTGCCCAAATGAATTTGCTGTTCTCCTTTGATGGGTGTTTGCCGAGGGACTTAATCAGGCCGATTATTTAATCCAAACAATGCTATTGAGGTGCCGTTTTTAAATATCAAATTACGAAAAAGATTGCCGCACCAAAGGATGACAGAAGGCTTTGGCCAAGAATAAGCACGGAGTATATATATACATATATTACTATATGGGATGGGGGGATTTGTCAAGAAAAAGTTGTAATCGAGCACGAAATATATCAAAATGCGCCAAAAAAGTTACCCGGACAGGCTTCATGCACCTGACGGATAAACAGCAGTGCAGAAAGCGAGGAACCGCGGGTTCAGCCCAACAGACAGTGGGGGCAGAAGTCATTGGGCCGAGCGGCGGCGTCATCGAACATAAGGCTTATCTGCCGTAGAAGGCGGCAAAGATCTGCTCTGTCAGCCGATCCGGCTCCTCCGGCTGTTCCCAGTCGAATTCCCGGGACAGATAGTCCCGGATCTGACAGCGTCTGAGCTCGTCCAGCGCGGAACCCGAGGCACCGGGGCGGCAGGAGAGCACGATCTTATCCAGTCCTTCGGCAGTATAGCTGCGGAAGAACCAGGACAGGACCTTCCGGGAGAACCGGGCCTCCCGGTCCAGCGCCTCCCGCTGCTCCCGGTTCTTTCTTAAGGTATGCAGACCGAAGATCAGAAACAGCAGGGAAAAGACCAGCTGGGGCCAGAGCCGGGCCCGGTGCACCAGCAGGAAGAAGAAAAACTGCAGCAGCAGGACCGCCCCGGCGCCGATGAACAGGAAGGCCGAGCGGCTGCGGTTCCGCAGCTTTTCCGCCTCGCTCATGAAGCCCGGCGCGGGAAGCAGATGCTCCTTCCGGAAGTTTTTCACGCTTTCTTCTTTACGGCTTTCGGAACTTGCGGTACAATGAGCCTCAAGGAGCTTCCGCGCCGCAGCCTCGCTTGCGGCAGGCACGGAGGCATACAGCTGCCCCTCCTCCCGAAACAGGGTCAGCGGGATCCCGGCGCCGCCGAAAAGCTCCGCCAGCTCCGGAACGTCGTCCTGATCGATGGTTTGCAGCAGGATAAAACCCGGCAGGATATGCATACGGACCTCCTTTTTCCGAGCTCATTATAGCAGAGCCTTCGGGGAGGACAACGGATAAACCGGAAAATGTTTCTTAAAAAACGCTAAACTGAGGACCGCATGAAGATCACGCTCATCACCGTTGGAAAGATCAAGGAAAAATACTATACGCAGGCGGTGGAGGAATACGCCAAGCGCCTGAGCCGCTACGCCAAGCTGACGATCCTGGAGCTGGAGGACGAAAAGACGCCCGACCAGGCCTCGGATAAGGAAAACGAGGCCATCAAGGAAAAGGAGGGCGAGCGGATCCTGGCGCATTTGCCGGAGGGAGCCTACGTGATCGCACTGGCCATCGAAGGGAAACAGCCGGACTCCCCGGAGCTGTCCGCCCATATCGAGGAGCTGGCGTTAAAGGGGAAAAGCCACCTGTGCTTCATCATCGGCGGCTCCCTGGGCCTGTCGCCCCGGGTCCTTTCCGCGGCGGATGAGCTGCTCAGCTTCTCCCGGATGACCTTCCCCCATCAGCTGATGCGGGTGATCTTTCTGGAGCAGCTGTACCGGAGCTTCCGGATCATGCACCACGAGCCTTATCACAAATAGAGGTGACCTATGATCGTTCTTCCTCATATCAGCATACCGCCCCTTTCGGCCGAAGAGCGGCGGAGGGCCTTGGAACGGCAGCTTACGGGCTGCCTGGGCTTCCTTCCGGACTACCGGATCCTGAAGCGCTCCCTGGACGCCCGGAAAAAGGCGGATATCCGCTATATTTACGCGGTGGAATTCAGCCTGGCCTCTCCGAAGAAGGAGCAGGCCTTCGTGAAAAGCCATGCCCGGCTGCGGGCCGAGCTGCGGGAGCCTGCGCGGTACCGGCTGCCGGAGGCGGGATCTGAGCCCTTAACCCATCCGCCGATCGTGGTGGGGACGGGCCCCTGCGGGATGCTCTGCGCCTGGGCGCTGGCCTCTGCCGGCTATCGGCCCCTCGTGATCGAGCAGGGCAGTCCGGTGGAGGAGCGCAGCCGGCAGGTGGAGGCCTTCTGGCAGGGCGGCAAATTGGACCCCTACTGCAACGTGCAGTTCGGGGAGGGCGGCGCCGGGACATTTTCCGACGGCAAGCTGAACACGGGGATCAAGGACCTCAGCGGCCGGATCCAAAAGGTGCTGGAGCTTTTTGCCCGCTTCGGTGCGGGGGAGGAGATCACCTATGATGCCAAGCCCCATATCGGCAGCGATAAGCTGAAGCAGGTGGTGGCCGGGCTGCGGCAGGAGGTGGAGGCCCAGGGCGGCCGCTACCTGTTCCATACCCGGATGGAGGGCTTTACCCGCGAGGGAGGAAGGATGACCGGCCTTCGCCTGAGGGATCTGCGGGACGGCCGGAGCTGGACCGAGCCCGCGGAGCTGACGGTGCTGGCCCTGGGACATTCCTCCCGGGAAAGCTTCCGCATGCTTCTCGCGGAGGGGCTGCCGCTGGAGGCCAAGCCCTTCGCGGTGGGCGTGCGGATCCAGCACCCCCAGAGCCTGATCAATACGATCCAATACGGAAGCCCGGCGCCGGAGCATCTGCCGGCGGCGGACTATAAGCTGACGGCCAAGGCCGCCGACGGGAGAGGTGTCTATTCCTTCTGCATGTGCCCCGGCGGTCAGGTGGTCAACGCCTCCTCCGAGCCGGGGCGGCTCTGCGTCAACGGCATGAGCCTGTCCGGACGTTCGGGGCCTGCGGCCAACGCGGCGCTGATCGTGCAGCTGGGCCCGCAGGACTTCGGAGACGGCGTGCTGGACGGCATGGCCTTCCAGGAAAAATGGGAGGAGGCTGCCTGGCGGTGCGGGGCCGGAGAGATCCCGGTCCAGCTGTGGGGGGATTTCCGGAAAGGGACGCTGAGCGGGCCGGAGGAGCCGGTCACGGCGGATTTCCGGGGGCGCTGGCGCTATGCCCGCCTGGACCTGGCGCTGCCCGCCTTCGTGCGGCAGGCGCTGCTGGACGCGATGCCGGAATTTGCCGCGAGACTGCCCGGCTATGACAGCGATACGGCGGTGCTGGCGGGCTTTGAGGCCCGGACCTCGTCACCGATCCGGATCCGGCGGGACGAGCGGGGCGAGACTGCCGTGGCGGGCCTGTATCCCGCCGGTGAAGGCGCGGGCTACGCGGGAGGCATCACCTCCGCCGCGGTGGACGGCCTGAAAACGGCGGAGCAAATCATCGGGCGCTATACCGTTCCGGAAGGGAGCAGAGCATGAAAACAACGGATATCAACCTGACGGAGGGCCCCATCGGCCGGCGGCTGCTGGAATTCTTCTTCCCGGTGCTCTTCGGCATGCTGTTCCAGATGCTGTACAATATGGTGGATGCCGTGATCGTGGGCAAGGGCGTGGGCTACGACGCCCTGGCGGCGGTGGGCGGCAGCGCGGCGCAGGTGGCCAATCTGATGATCGGCTTCTTCAACGGTCTGGCCACGGGCACCACGGTGCTGGTGTCCCAGTATTACGGCACCCGGGACGAGGGGAACATGAGGAAGATCGTGTCCACCTCCTTCCTGTTCTACGCCATGGCCGGGGCCGTGCTGACGGCGGTGGGCCTGCTGATCACTCCCTGGGCCCTGCGGATCCTCAAAAACCCTGCGGACATCATGGACATGTCCGTGGAATACCTTTCCGTGTATTTCTGCGGCGCCCTGCCGCTGCTCCTTTACAACATGGGGGCCGGCGTGCTCCGGGCGGTGGGCGATTCCAGAAGACCGCTGATCTTCCTGATGGCGGGCGCCGTGACCAATATCCTCCTGGACTGCCTGCTGGTGCTGGTCCTCCGGAAGGGCGTGGCCGGCGCGGCCTGGGCCACCGTCGCCTCGGAGGTCCTCAGCTGCGTGCTCACCCTGGGCGTCCTGATGAAGAGCCGGGAGGCCTACCGGCTGGATCTGAAGTCGCTGAAGCTCCACGGGAATTCCCTGAAGCGGATGCTGCTGATCGGCATACCCGCCGGGATCCAGAGCATGATGTATTCGGTATCCAACACGCTGATCCAGTCTTCGGTCAACGGCTTCGGCACGGAGGTGGTCGCCGCCTGGACCGCCATCGGAAAATTCGACAACGTGTTCTGGGTGACCAGCAACGCCTTCGGCACGGCCCTCTGCTCCTTTGCCGGGCAGAACTACGGCGCCGGGAAATACGACCGGATGCGGAAGGGCATGCGACGCTGCATGCTGTATTTCATCATAGCCACGCTGGTGCTCTGCCCCCTGCTGCTGGCCTTCGGAGACAAGGCCATGCTGCTCTTTACGGATGAGCCGGCGGTCATCGACTACGCGGTCCAGATGCTGTGGGGCTTCGTTCCCTTCTACGTGATCTGGGTCTTCGTGGAAATGCAGTCCTCGCAGCTCCGCGGCATGGGCGACGCGGTGAAGCCTACGATCATCGTCATTTTAGGGGTCTGCGGCATCCGTATCGTCTGGCTGCTGACGGTGATGCCCCGCTGGCATACCATCCGGAACCTCTGCTATTGCTACCCGGTCAGCTGGGTGATCACGGCGGTGGCGCTGTTCCTTTACCTGCGGAAGTCACCGCGGATGAATCTGCAGGAGCGGCCGGAAAAAAGCGCAAACTCACATTGACAAAGCGCGATATTTTCGTTATCCTAAACAGGAAATCATGTATGTAAGAGGTCATTTATGCAGGTGATCGCGGGGAAGGCCAGACGCCTTCAGCTGGTGACGGTCCCGGGTCAGGAGACCCGCCCCACCTCCAATCAAATCAAGGAAACTCTGTTCAATATCCTGCAGCCGGAGCTGCAGAGCTGCCGTTTTCTGGATCTATTCGCCGGGAGCGGCGGGATCGGGATCGAGGCCCTGAGCCGGGGCGCGGAGCACGCCGTATTTGTGGACAATTCCCGCAGCGCGGTGCAGTGCATCCGTCAGAACCTGGAGCATACGAAGCTGGCGGACGCGGCGGAGGTCTATCAGGCCGACGCGGTGAGCGCGGTGCGCCGTCTGGGCAGCCGGGGCATGAGCTTCGATCTGGTGTTCCTGGATCCGCCCTACGACGCGGACCTGGAGATGACGGTGCTCGCCGCCGTCACGGAAAGCGGGATCCTGGCGGAGGATGCCCTGATCGTGGTGGGGGCCCGCAAGGCCAAGGAACTGATCGGCCTGGAAGCGCTGGGGCTTTGCCTTGTGCGGGAGAAGGTCTATAAGAACAACAAGCATCTGTTTTTACGGGTGCGGAAGGAGCCGTAATGGAGAAACGGGAACGCGCGGCACTGTTTCCGGGAAGCTTCGATCCGCTGACGCTGGGACATCTGGATATGATCCGGCGGGGAGCGGCATTATTCGACCGATTAACGGTGGCGGTATTGGTAAATCTGGGGAAAAAAGCGTTGTTTTCTCCGGAAGAACGTGTTAAAATGGTACAAAGTGTGACGAAGGATCTGCCGAACGTGGAGGTGATCACCTTCTCGGGACTTTTGGTGGACTGCTGCCGTCAGCAGGGGGTATATACCCTGCTGCGGGGCCTCAGGGGCGTGACGGATTTCGAGTATGAAATGCAGCTGTCCCAGGGATACCGGAAGATCGAGGAACGGATCGATTCCCTCTTTCTGATGACGGATCCGGCACATTCTTATATCAGCTCCAGCATCGTGCGGGATCTGGCTGCCATGGGCGGCGATTTCAGCGCATACGTGCCGGAGGAGCTGATTCCCCTGATTCAAGAAAAAATCGCAACCAGGCAAGGCTGAGTAAGTGACGAGGGAGAAGATATGATGAGCAGAATTGAGCAGATCATTAATGAGATGGAAGAATACCTGGACGGCTGCAAGTCCCAGGCTTTCTCCAACAGCAAGCGTATCGTCGTGGAGAAGGACGTGATGGACGACATGCTGGTGGAACTGAGGATGCGGACGCCGGAGGAGATCAAGAAATATCAGAAGATCATTTCCAATAAGGACGAGATACTGTCCGAGGCCAAGAAGACGGCGGACAATACCATCTACGAGGCCACCAAGCAGAAGGAAGAAATGGTCAGCCAGAGCGAGATCATGAAGGAAGCCTACGCGCAGGCCCAGCAGCTGCTGTCCGATACCGAGGCGCAGGCCCAGAAGATGATCGACGACGCGACGGTGGAAGCGGACGAGATCCGGCAGAACGCCATGGATTACACCGACTCCCTGTTGTCCGGGCTGCAGGATTTTCTGGCCCACTCCATGGACAGCATGCAGAACCGCTTCAACGGCTTCTACAATCAGCTGAATGCCAGCTATCAGGTGGTGGTGGCCAACCGGGAGGAGATCAGATCTCAGGTAAGCACAGCTGCCGCACCCGCCGAAGAGGACGGGGAAGAAGAAACGGAAGCCCAGGAGGCCTGAAGACAAGGGGAGCGGGAAACCGTTCCCCTTCTTTTTGACCGATACCCTGCCGTTATGGGCGGGGAGCAAAAGGAGAGAAACGAATGGATTTGCCGGAGGGCGTGAGGGCGGTGATATTCGATCTGGACGGGACCCTGCTGGATTCCATGCAGATGTGGCAGGCTGTGGACCGGGAGTACCTGGCCCGCTTCGGACTTGCCTGTCCGCCCGATCTGCAGCGACGGCTCCAGGGGAAAAGCGTGGTGGAGGTGGCGCTGTATTTTCAGGAGCACTTCGGGATCCGGGACAGCCGGGAGAAGATACTGCGGGACTGGAACGAGATGGCGGAGGCCGCCTACCGGGACACGCTGGAGCTGAAGCCCGGGGCCGCGGCCCTGGTGCGGCGGCTGAAGGCCGCCGGCTTTTCCCTGGGACTGGCCACCAGCAATTACCGGAACCTGACCGAGGCCTGTCTGCGGCGTCATGGGCTGCTTGACTGCTTTTCCGTGCTGGTCTGCGCCGGAGAGGTGCAGAAGGGCAAGCCGGATCCGGAGATCTACCGCACCGCGGCGGCGCAGCTGGGCCTTGCGCCCTCCGCCTGCCTGGTGTTTGAGGATCTGCCGGAGGGGCTGCTGGCGGCAAAGCGGGCCGGGTGCCCGGCCTTTGCCGTGGCGGACGAGGCGTCCGCGGACCGGGAGCAGGAGAAAAGGCAGCTGGCGGACGGCTTCGTGAACAGCCTGGAGGAGCTGAGACTGAGCAAATGAGCGGGCGGCGGGACGCGCGGGACGCGGAGGCCGCACCGACGGAAGAGAGGCATGGAATGATGTGGAGCAATCCCTATGAAAAGGGCAGCTTTCCCTATATGAAGGCCCGCAAGCAGCAGTATCTGTTCTGGACGCTGCTCTGCGGCGGCGTGGTGGCCCTGCTGGTGGCCCTGGGCTTTATCATCTGGCACAGCCGGAAGAACCTGCTGATGATCCCCGGCATGCTGATGGTGATCCCCTTTGCGAATTTTCTGACGTCCTATCTGGCGATGGCCCTCGGCAGCCGGGAAATGAGCGCCGCGGAGCGGGAGCAGCTGGCCCCCTGCGAGGCGGCGGGCATGGTACTGTACCACCTGATGTACTGCGACGAGAAGGGCAAACGGCAGTTCCTCGACGCGGTGGTCGTCTACGCCGGCGGGCTGGTGGGCTACAGCCCCAGCCTGAAGGAGGAAGACCGGGTGCCGCTGGAGACCGACTGCATCCTGCGGCTGAAGAAAAAGGCGCTGCCCCTCCGGCTGAAGCTGTACACGGACTGGGAGGGCTTCGTCAAACGGACGGAGACCGTCGCGCCCGCCGTGGGCGAGGGCGAGGAAAAGACCGTGGAACGGGCAAAGGAGCAGCTTCTGCTGATGTGCCTGTGAGCCGGACCCTGCCCGCGTGGGCAGCGGCGGATCACCTGAGGACACTCCGGAAAAGCCGAGTAAGGCGGCAGACAGAAAGGAAACGCCATGCGTGAATATATCATCAGCGGCAACGACGAGGGACAGCGGCTGGACAAGTATCTGGCCCGGGTCCTGAAGGAGGCGGACAAGGGCTTCCTGTACCGGATGCTGCGCAAGAAGAATATCACCCTGAACGGCAGGAAGGCGGAAGGGCCGGAGCGGCTGCAGCAGGGCGATAAGGTCGCCTTCTTTTTATCGGAGGAGACCTTCCTGAAATTTGCCGGCGGAGAGGCGGCGCCCCGGGAAATGCCGGGGGACGCGTCCCTGGTGAAGCCGGTCTACGAGGACAGCCACGTGCTGGCGGTGGACAAGCCCGCGGGCATGCTGGCACAGAAGGCCGAGGAGGGGGACGTTTCCCTCTGCGAGCATATCCGGGACTACCTGGCGCTGCCGGGAAAGGAAGCGCCCGCCCCGGGCTTTACCGCCGGGGTAGCCAACCGCCTGGACCGCAACACCAGCGGCCTGGTGCTGGCCGGCAAGACGCTGCCGGGGCAGCAGCTGCTGGCCTATCTGCTGAAGCAGCGGCTGGTGGAGAAATACTATTACTGCATCGTCAAATGTCAGAAGGGCCCGGCAAGAGCCTTCCGTTCCAGGCTGTACTGGCAGAAGGACGAGGCGGCCAATACCGCCCGCATCCTGCGGACAGCGGAGGAGGGTGCCCTGCCCATCGAGCTGGAGGTCCGGCCGGCGGCCGCGCTGGCGGAGGATTTCGCTCTGCTGAAGGTGCGCCTGATCACCGGCAAGACCCATCAGATCCGGGCGCAGCTGGCCTACCTGGGCTACCCGGTGCTGGGCGACGCCAAATACGGCGACCCGGAGCTGAACCGCAGCTTCATGAAGCAGCACGCCTACAGCCTGAGGCATCAGCTGCTCCACTCGGCGGAGGTGGAATTTCCCCGGGTAAACGAGGAGACGAAGGCCGCCTCGGGGCTTTCCGAGGCCGCGCTGGAGGAATGGCGGAGCCTGGAGGGAAAGACCCTTTCCGCTCCGATGACGGCGAATCTGCGGGCCTGCCTGCGGCTGCTGGGAGGGGAAACGGATGGCGTCTAATCACGGTCTGAGAGGGTCCACGCTGGAGGCCCTGATCAACATGGCGGCGGCCTCCTACCGGGAGGACCGGCTGGCCCTGGTCCAGAAGATCCCGACGCCCATCACGCCCATGGAGATCGAGAAGGAGAGCCGGCACATCACCCTGGCCTACTTCGATCAGAAAAGCACCGTCGACTATATCGGCGTGGTGCAGGGCATCCCGGTGTGCTTCGATGCCAAGGAATGCAAGCTGGACACGGTGCCGCTGGCCAATATCCACGAGCACCAGATGCAGTTCATGGAGGAATTCGAGGAGCAGCAGGGGATCGCGTTCTTCGTCCTGCTGCTGACGCATCGGGAGGAAATGTTCTACATCCCCTTCCGGATCATGAAGCGGTTCTGGGACAGAGCGCAGGCCGGAGGAAGGAAAAGCTTCACCTACGAGGAACTGGAGGGCTGCTATCGGATCCGGCCGAAGGAAGGCAATCCGGTCCCCTTTCTGGTGCCCCTGGAGCAGGACCTGCGGGACAGGGAACAGCTGGCTGAGGAGGAAAACACATGAGAAAACTGGCTTTATCGGATGAGATCCTGGCGCAGGTGGAAAAGCCTGCCCGCTATGTCGGCGGCGAGCTCAATACGGTAATGAAGGATAAAGACAAGCTGGCCGTCCGCTTTGCCCTGTGCTTCCCGGACGTCTATGAGATCGCCATGTCCAATCTGGGCATCCAGATCCTGATGACCCTGTTCAACCGGAGAGAGGATACCTGGTGCGAGCGGGTATTTTCCCCTTGGCCGGATCTGGACCGGCTGATGCGGGAGCGGAAGATCCCGCTGTTCGCCCTGGAATCCCAGGACCCGGTGAAGGACTTCGATTTCCTGGGCTTTTCTCTGGGCTACGAGATGTGCTATACCAACGTGCTGCAGGTGCTGGAGCTTTCCGGGATCCCCTTCCTGGCCAAGGACAGAGGCGAAAAGGACCCGATCGTGATCGGCGGCGGCAGCTGCACCTATAACCCGGAGCCGCTGGCGGATTTCTTCGACCTGTTCTACATCGGCGAGGGCGAGGTGAGCTACGACGCCCTGCTGGACCTGTATAAGGAGGGCAAGGAACGGGGCGAGAGCCGGGAGGGCTTCCTCCGTCGGGCCGCGGCGATCCCCGGCATCTACGTGCCGTCGCTGTATGAGGCCTCCTACCGTGAGGACGGGACGCTGGCTGCCTTCACTCCGCTGGTCCCGGAGGCCCCGGCAAAGGTGCGCCGGGTGCTGGTAAAGGACCTGGAGCAGGTGATCTATCCGGAAAAGCCGGTGGTGCCCTACCTGCGCGCCGTGCAGGACCGGGTGACGCTGGAGGTGATGCGGGGCTGCATCCGGGGCTGCCGCTTCTGCCAGGCGGGAATGATCTATCGGCCGCTCAGAGAGAAATCTCCGGCATCCATGCGAAGCCTGGCGGCCGCCATGCTGAAAAACAGCGGCTATGACGAGATCTCCATCAGCTCTCTGAGCTCCAGCGACTACAGCGGGCTGGAGCCGCTCACGGAGGGCCTGATCGCGGACTGCGCCGGGGAAAATATCAACCTTTCCCTGCCGAGCCTGCGCATCGACGCCTTCTCGCTGGACGTGATGAGCCGGATCCAGGACGTGAAGAAGAGCAGTGTGACCTTCGCTCCCGAGGCCGGGACCCAGCGGATGCGGAACGTCATCAACAAGGGCCTGACCCAGGAGGAGATCGAGCGGGGCGCCCTGGAGGCCTTTAAGGGCGGCTGGACCAAGGTCAAGCTGTATTTCATGCTGGGCCTTCCCACGGAGACCGAGGAGGATATGCTGGCCATTCCCGCGCTCTGCGAGGAGCTGGCGAAGCTGTACTACGCCTCGATCCCCAAGGAGGAGCGTCAGGGCAAGGTGCAGATCACGGCCAGCTCCAGCTTCTTCGTGCCCAAGCCCTTCACCCCCTTTGAATGGGCGTCCATGGTGCCGGAGGAGGAATACCTGCGCCGGGCCTATCTGGTGAAGGACAGCTTCCGCAGCCAGCTCAATCAGAAATCCCTGCGCTACGAATACCACGACGCGGACGTCACGATCCTGGAGGGCGTTCTGGCCCGGGGCGACCGGCGCGTCGGCGCGGCGATCCTCCGCGCCTATGAGCTGGGCGCGATGTTCGACGCCTGGTCCGAGCGCTTCCGGGGCGACTTGTGGAAGCAGGCCTTTGCCGAGACCGGCGTGGATCCGGACTTCTATACCCTGCGGGAGCGGGACACCGACGAGCTGTTCCCCTGGGACTTCATCGATATCGGCGTGACCAAGGCCTTCCTGCGGAAAGAGTGGGATAAGGCCATGCAGGGCACCGTGACCCCGAACTGCCGGGAAGCCTGCAGCGGCTGCGGCGCGGGAAGCTACGGCTGCGGGATCTGCCGGGAGAAGAGAACAGGAGGTGCCGAGGCATGAACATCCGTGTACGCTTCGGAAAAGAGGGCGGCCTGCGCTTCATCGGCCACCTGGACGTTTTGAGAAGCTTTCAGAAGATCTTCCGGCGGGCGGGGCTGCCCATGGCCTATTCCCAGGGCTTCAGCCCGCACCCCATCATGTCCTTCGCCCTGCCGCTGGGCCTCGGGCTTTCCTCCGAGGGCGAATACCTGGACGCGGAGCTGCGGGAGGAGCTCCCGGTGGAGCAGATCCTGACCGCGCTGCAGGCGGCCACCACGCCGGAGCTGCCGGTGTACCGGGTGCTGCGTTTGCCGGATAAGGCGGAAAATGCCATGGCCTCCGTAGGCCGCGCTATTTACCGGGCTTCGTTCGATGCTGCTCTGTCCGCAGAGGCGCTGGAACGGGGCCTGCAGGCGGTGCTGGCGAAGAACTCCCTGGTGATCCTGAAGAAAACGAAGACCAAGGAAACGGACTGCGATATCCGGCCGGCCATCCATGCGCTCCGCCGGGAGGGGCAGGCGCTGGTGCTGGAGCTGGGCGCGGGAAGCGTCGATAACCTGAAGCCGGAGACCGTGCTGGCGCTGATCTGCGCGGAGGCCGGCCTGGAATACGTGCCCGGAAGCTTCAGTCTGCGGAGGCTGGACCTGTTGGACCGCCGGGGCAGAAGCCTCGGGGAAGCGGAGGAGCAGGCATGAAGGCCCTGCTGTTCCCGTATCGGGAGGGGGTCATGACCTGCCTGTGGGAGGACAGGGCGGAAAGCCTGGCCTTCTTCCCGCCGGAGAGAAGCGCGCGGGTGGGGAGCATTTACCGGGGAACGGTGGAGCAGATGGTCCCCGGGCTGGAGGCAGCCTTCGTGCGCTTCGGCGCGGGGGAAAAAGGGTATCTGCCCTTGAAACGGGGCGAGAGCCTGAAGCCCGGCCTGGAGCTGACGGTGCAGGTGGAGAAGGCCGCGGTGAAGACCAAGCTGCCGGTGCTGACCCGGGCCCTGACGCTGCCGGGCCGCTTTCTGGTGCTGCTTTCCGCCGGAAAGGGACTGGCGGTATCCCGGAAGCTGGAGGGCCGGCAGGGCGAGGAGGCCGCCGAAGAGGCGCTGGCGCCCTATTTGCAGGAGCAGGGCTTCATCCTGCGCACCAACGGCGGAGAGGCAGCCCCGGAGCAGCTGCGGCAGGAGGCGGCCCGGCTGATAGAGGAGCTGCGGCAGATCCGCGGCCGGGAGAGCCATGCGCCGGCGGGCAGCCTGCTGCGGGAAGCCGAGCCCGAGCACATCAGCTTCCTGAGGGGCCTGCCCGGAAACGGGATCTCGGAGATCCTGGCGGAGGGCGAGACGCTGATCCGGGAGGTGCGGAGCTACCTGGAGCAGGAGGAGCCCGAGCGGCTGCCCATTTTCCGGGAATACCGGGACGAAAGTCTGTCTTTGGCCCGGCTGTACAACCTGGAACGGGAAGTGGAGCGGGCCCAGGAGAAGCGGGTGTGGCTTCCCTGCGGCGGCTATCTGGTCATCGAGCCGACGGAGGCACTGGTGGCCATTGACGTCAACAGCGGCAAATACGAGACCGACAGCTTTGCGGATACGGTGCGGCTGGTCAATTTCGAGGCTGCGGCGGAAGCGGCCAGACAGCTGCGGCTGCGTAATCTGTCCGGCATGATCCTGCTGGATTTCATCCGGATGAAGAAGCCGGAGGAGCGGGAAGAGCTGCTGACGAGGCTGAAGGAAGAGGTCGGCAAGGACACGGTACGCTGCGAGGTCCTGGGCTACACGGCGCCGGGCCTGGTGGAAATGACCCGCCGCCGGCTCACGCCCTCCCTAAGGGAGCAGCTGGCCCAGGCGGAAAATGCCGCCCCCGGCCCCGCCGCCCGCAGGTAACTGCCCGACGCTGCACCGCCGCCCGCAGCTGCCTTCCGGCGATATGCGGAG
>JAZLJI010000028.1:0-14781 GCA_045617825.1 Lachnospiraceae bacterium | reverse complement strand
AGCTTACTGCTCCACGCCGTCGATGATGACCTGAGAGGCCTCATCCTTGGTGAGCGGGATATACACGTCGGGAGCCTTGTAGCGGGTGATGTTCAGCCTGACGCCGCCGCTGACGGTGATGCCCTTGCGGACGGAATCCGCCTCCAGGTAATCGACGGTCACGTCGCCCTTGGTGTTGGGCAGGGTGATCAGGTCGCCGGTGTATTTCTCGGGCTCCACCTTCTCCCCGTCGGGGTAGTGGGGCATTTCGCTGCCGTAGTACAGATGATCCAGCTTGACGTTCCGCATCGTCAGCCCGTCCTCAAAGGTATCGAAGAGGTGGACGTTCCGGCTGAAGGTGTGGATGTTGGAGGCCGTCAGGTTGTCGCAGACATGAGCGGGCCGGAGGGCCACGTCGCCGCGGCTGTACAGGTTCTTGATCACGATGTCGTGGGTATCTCCGGGCTCCGCCACGTGGATGGAGTAGTAGAAGGGAGAACCGATACCGACACCGTAGCCGGGACGGTAGGCGGAGTGCTGATCGGAGGAATCCATCAGGCAGTCCAGCTCGTAGTCGTACTCGTGGCAGCCGTCGTGGTTCAGCAGACGGGTCAGCTGGCAGTTGTAGGAGGCCGCCTTCACATTGCGGATCTTGATATGGCAGATATCCCAGGAAAGGCCCGGCACCAGACGCTTCCGCTCGCCGCCGCCCAGGCCGGTGGTCGCCAGCACGTCATCGCCGGTGATGCCGGTGATGTTCTCAAAGAAGAAGTCGTGGCAGCCGATACGCAAATCGATGCCGTCCATGTTGGGCACGTGGGGATAGGCGAAGAAGTCAATGTTCCGGTATACGGCATTGGCGCAGAAGATGTGGTTGATAGCCCACCAGCGCTGATGCTCCAGATGGATATTCTCCACGCGGATGCCGTCCACGTTGCGGAAGAGGATCAGGTGCTGCACCCACATATCCGGCAGACCCAGGCGGCGGTTGGTCATCTCCAGACAGTGGTTATGGTTGCCGCCGGAAAGGCAGACGTTGCCCTCGCCCAGCACGGAAATATTGAACATCCGGCGGGAGGCGTCGTTCAGGAAATCGGGATCGTTGGCGTCCTTGTTGCAGATCAGGGGCTCATAGGAGCCGTCGCCCTGGAACAGGTCGCAGTTGTCCAGAATCAGGGTGAACTGGCTGGGCAGCTCGATGGCGTGCAGAAAATGCCAGCTGGTTTCCTTGGTCCTGGCATTGTAGCGGGGGATCTTGACCTTGCGGCAGCCGTCTGCGCAGGCTTCTGCGATGGCAGCCCGTACGGTCTCTATATCATCCTCCCGGATGGTCTCATTGGCGTTGATAAATTCCCGCATGCTTCACCTCTCAGTCTCCGAAGTAGCAGTGCTTGACCTCGTTATTCAGCACAAGAGCGTCTTCCTTCACGGTGAAGTCGGTGGCGGTCATATTGAAGTATCTTTCCTTGGCCAGAGTCTCGCCGGCGTGGCCGATGGTCAGGCCCTTGCCGTCCGCCTTCACGTGGTCGATCTGGACGTTGTACAGGCCGTTGTCGGCGGTGGCGCCGATGAACATGGCCTTCTCGGCGCTGATCTCGTTCTCACGGATGATCAGCTCGTGGCAGTCGGCATCCTTGCCGATCACGTAAGGGCCGTCCGCCAGAGCGGTGTCGATCACGACGCCGTATTCCTTGCCGGCAAATTGGTTGTACTGGACGATGTAGTTGTTGCAGCCTCTCTTCAGGGTGAGGGCGGGAGCATTTGCCGCGGTGATGGTGTTGTTCTCCATACGGATCTCGCGGGAGAATTCGAAGCGGACGGCGCCCTCGACGTTCAGACCCTCCATCACCAGACGGCCGGCATGGAAGAAGTTCATATCGCCCTTCAGCAGGGAGCCGGCTTCGCCCTTCAGGAAGATCTTTTTGTCTTCAAAGGACCAGCTGGCCTTGGCGGGATCGGCGGATACGGCATTGGCGAAGAGAACGCCGTTTTCGGCGGTCAGGCTGGCGCCGGCGGCGAAGATGATCTCGATCCAGGCGGGGATCAGCACGGTCTTGTCCAGGGTGTAGGACTTCTCAACGATGACCTTGCGGATATCCAGCTCCACGGCCAGATCCAGGGCCTTCTGCAGCTTCTCGGCGTCGCTGCCGGTGCAATCTTCAGGGGTCACGTACCCTCTTAATTTCAGCTCTTCCATTTAATTTTCCTCCATATCTTCGTCTTCTTGAAGCAGTCTGTCGATCGTATAGTTGCCGTCCACGCCGTTCAGCCGGACCGCCACGGAGCCCTTGGCCACGCGGCCCACGAACTGATCCAGTACGTTGGGCTTGCTGCCCTTGCCGTAGTAGAGCCGCTCGAAGCGCACGTTCTCCAGCGTGGTGGGCCTGGTGTTGTTCAGCACGAATACGATGTCACCGTAGGTCAGCAGATTTTTGAATTCCGCATCCTGAACGGGCGCGCTCAGGCAAATGCCTCTGTGGGCGCGGGTAAACATATGGTCGGCGCGGATGTCCCGGATCTCGCCCAGGGCGGCAGGCCGTCTGGGGGTGGCACCGATAAGGCCGAAGGTGATCAGGGAAGCCGGGCGGGACTTCTGATAGTGGTGGGAGGCGTCGCAGATGGTATCCATGGTCACATGGTAAATGCTGTGGCCGCCGGTGGGATTGATGCGGATCATGGTCATCTTGTCCTGGTCGCAGCAGAAGTTGCGGATGGTGATGTTCCAGATATCGGTCTCGGGCATGACCGGAACGGCCTCGTCGGCTTCGAGAGCGACCACGTCCTCGCCGCAGCGGCCCATCACGGTGTCGATGGTGATATCGTGGCAGCCGCATTCCAGCTGGATGCCTTTAAGGTGCGGCACGTGGGGCACCATATCGAAGAAGATGCGCTGCACGGCGGCACCCGAGCAGTTCTGCATCCGGATGGTGGCCCAGCGGGGGAAGGTGAAGATCAGGTTGTCCAGAGTGAAGTCGGAAGCCCCGTCGAAGCTGAACATGGCGTTCACGGTGACGTCCGGCAGCCCGTAGAGGCCCTGGGTCTCCTGGGAAAGATAGTTGCCTTCACCGCCGGAGAGCTCGACGTTGCCCAGACCGATCAGGGAAAAGCCCTTGGCGCCGGGTTTGTTGGTGAAAAGGTTGTCGTAGCAGCCGGTGGCCTGTACCAGGGTGCAGTTGTCCAGCAGGACCCTGACACCGGAGGGAAGCTCCAGCGCCTTGGCGATCTGCCAGAGGGTGGATCTGCGGCGGGCATTGTACCGGGGGACCACCACAGTGTCGCCGGGCCTGGCCGCATCCAGCGCAGCCTGCAGGACCGCGGCGTCGTCGCAGCCTGTGAACCGCGCTTCGTTGACGTTCAGCGTGCTCATCTGAATTTCTCCTTTTTTCTGCATTCCGCAGTTTTTTGCTTGTGTGAAACACAAATGATATTATATCTACGAAATAGTATACAAATTATAGAGGAAAATGCAACCGCTTTCTCGGTGCGATCCGGCAAATTCTCAGATTGAGAACGAAAATGCTGAAAAATGGGATGGACAATTATCAGATTCGGAGGCATAATAGCGCTGTTGCTGCTAAGCAGAAAAATGAGAACCGTAACGGAGAAAGATGAGACCGACCGTTGAAAAATAAGATAAGCTTGAAATTTTTGAGAAAGATCCCCGCTTTCTGGAGCCACGTGCTGCTGATCGGCATGATGATGCCCCTGTTTATCGCCGTGCTGCTGGCCAGCAACCGCTACACGGAGAAGACCGTATCGGATAAGCTCCTGCGGGAGATCGAGCGGGATCTGGAATGGCAGACCGAGACACTGGGCGACGACCTCAGGAAGGCCTACGGCATCCCGTTGGTCCTGCAGCAGTCCGAGGGCTATAAGAATCTGCTGGACAGACGCGATAAGCCCGAGTATTCGTACGTTTCCCTGCTGAGCGGCTTTCAGGACGTGCTGGGCAATCTGCTGTATCTGCACAGCAACGCGGCGGAATGCATCGCCTATTACGCGCCGCGGAATTTCGCGGTCTGTTCAAGCCGGATGAGCTACATGGCGGACGAATTCCTGAGGGAGCTGTCCTCCCCCTGCGAGAAGCTCAACACCTGGGACCTCCGGGAAGCGCTGGACAGCCGGAACAGCCAGGTGATCTTTCCTTTGGATAAGTACTATTTCGATAATCAGCCGCAGGACTGTCTGGCGGTGGTGTTCCATCCCCAGGACTGCGACTTTGCCGTGCTCAGCCTGTATACGGCGGAAACGGTGGCCGGGTATTTTACCAGGGACCTGCTGGAGGCGGGGGCCTGCCTGACCCTCAGGGATGCCTCCGGCAGCATACTGGCGGGCTACGGCGAGATGCCGGAGGGAGAGGCGGTCACGGTGGAGGCCGGCTCCGTGCGCATGGGCCTTTATGTCAGCCTGACGGTGCCGGAAAGCTATTTCAAGACGCTGCTCAAGGGCACCAGGAGCCGGGGCATGCTGATGACGGCGGCCGTGGCGGTGCTGGGCCTGGCCTATTGCTTCCTGCTTTCGGCCACGCTGACCGAGCCGATCCATTCCCTGCTGCAGAACCATGACGACGAGGCAGGCAAGGACAAAAACGAATACCGCCGCCTGGCGCAGATCCTGAAGGAATCCCAGAACCGGGAGGAGGAGATGGAACGGCGCATGCAGCGCTCCCTGGTCATCCGCGTGCTGTCCGGCAATCTGCTGCCGGAGCAGGACGAGGCGCGTCTGGCCGATACCTTAAGCCGTTACGAAAAGGGCTACCGGGTCGCTATTTTCCACTGCGTGCAGGAGGTCAACCGCCAGCTGAAGGAGGTCCTGCTGGGCGACGAGAAGCCGGAGGACTACCTCTGCGAGATCATCAGCAACCAGGAGACCGGTCTGGTCTTCCCGGGCGACGCGGAAAGTCTGGCGGCGCTGGAGCACGCCTTCCGCACCCTGGAGCAGATGTACGGGCAGGAGGACCTGGCCCTGGGCATCAGCGCGATCCAGGCCCAGCCGGACAATTTCCACGTGGCGCTGCGGCAGGCCTATGCCGCCATGCCGGAGAAGCACGGGATGCAGCTGTACAAGGGCTTCACGCCGGCGGTGTCCAGCCCCAGCTGGCTGCAGCTGGAGCGGCTGTATCAGAGCCTGCTGTCCCGGGACGAAAATCAGGCCATGCAGGTGATGAAGCGCATTTTCGAGGAGACCCACAGCCGCGGCGTTTCCCGGGAATTCTTCCTCAGCATCAGGATGATGCTCCGCAGCGTGGCTCAGGAGCTGGGCATGGAGATGACCTTCCAGTACGCGGAGGAGTATGAGCCGGGGCTGGCGCCTTCGGAAAATATCCTCCGGGCCGAGAAGGCCGTGAAGGACTTTTTCAGCCTGATCCGGGAGCGGCAGGAGCAGGCCAGTACCAATAAGGAAGAAAAGATCTTCGAATGGATCGAGAACAACTGCGGCGACTGCAACCTTTCCGCCGCTTACGTGGCGGCGATGTTCGACGTGCCGGAGAAGCGGGTCTACGAGCTGGCCCAGGAGCGCAGCGGCATGAGCTTCCGCAAATACGTCCTGTCCCTGCGGATGAAGCGGGCGGTGCTGCTGCTCTGCGGCACCGGCAGCAGCGTGGAGGAGGTGGCCGTGGGCTGCGGCTATCCGGCCATCAGCACCTTCTACCGGGTCTTCAAGCAGTATTACGGGGTCACCCCGATCGAATGCCGGAACAGCGGCGGTGTCAGCGGCCCGGCGATAAGAGAAAAGGAAAAGGAAAAAGAGAAGGAGACGGATGATGTATAATAAGGAAGAACTGATGAGACAGCTGCGGGAGCTGGGGCTGAAAAAGGGCGATACCGTGGAGCTGCATATCTCGCTCCGGTCCATGGGCCCGGTGGAGGGCGGCGCGGATACGGTGCTGGACGCCATCCTGGGCGTGATCGGCGAGGAGGGCCTGCTTTCCACGCCCACCCATACCTGGCACCTGATCCCCCGCAAATCCCGCCTTTACGACGTGCGGAACACCCCTTCCTGTACCGGCACCCTGGGCGAGGTGGCCAGAAGACGGCCCGACGGGCTCCGCTCGCTGCACCCCAGCCATTCCGTGGTGGCCTTCGGCCGGGATAAGGAGGCCTTCGTGGCAGGCGAGGAGCTGATCACCTCCCCGGCCGACCCGAAGGGCATCGGCGGAAAGCTGCTGGACCGGGACGTGAAGGTCCTGCTGGTGGGCGTGGGGCAGGAGAAAAATACCCTGCTGCATACCGTGGAGGAGCTGGACGACATGCCCGGCCGCCTGAGCCCCCGCGACCGGGAGGTGACCATCATCGACTGGGAGGGCCGGGAGCACAAGAGCGTGATCCAGAACCACTGCCGCCCCATCTCGGTGTATTTCCCGAAGTTCGAGCCGGCCTTCCGGGCCTACGGCGCCCTTAAGGACGGCAAATGGGGCGACGCGCCGGTCCAGCTCTGCTCCGGCAGACGCCTGCGGGACGTGATGCGGGCCATCACCGGTAGCACCGACGAGGAGCTGGTGAACGATTACGAGCCGCTGCGGGAGGAGCTCTGGAAGGGCCTTTCCTTCCCGTGGATGAACGAGAATTAAGCAAACCTATGAAAATATAAAATGATTGACCTATAAGGTTAATAATGCTATAATTACGGCGAAGGCCGGAAAGGAGGGAACGCTGTGGCATTTTATGAGTATTTAGTGGACTCGTTCGGGTATAACGAACCGATATTGATGAAAGAGATCGCGTATGAAAACTATTCAAAGCCGTGGATCAGCAAAGAACTGGCAGCTCTATGTGCCGAGGGAAAACTGATTCGATTTGAGAAAGGCGTGTATTATGTGCCGAAGATGACGGCGTTGGGACCCTCCAGATTGAATCCGCAAAAGGTTATCGAAAAAAGGTTTATTGCAGACGGCGATGAGCGGAACGGTTATTATTCCGGCGCAACGTTTTTGAACCTGACAGGGCTTTCCACACAGGTACCGAATGTTGCGGAAATATATACCAACGCTGAAACCGCAAAGGTCAGAGAAATAGCCGTGGGCCCGATAAGGGTCCTTCTTCGCCGGGCACGAACGCCGATCACAAAGGAAAATGCTGCTGTACAGAGCTTACTCGAACTGATGAATTCGGTTTCCCCTTCCTTTTTTGACGATGAAAAGCGGTGTATCACATCAGAGTATATCCGCCAAAACGGCATATCCAAGAAGGACATTACGAAATACGCGGGAGCGTTCCCGGATAAAGCGCTGCGAACGCTTGTGGAAAGCGAGGTGATCTACGACGTTGCACAATGACAGGGATCTGTTTGAACGAGTTGTGCTTGATACATCGGAGAAATACGGCATCGCGCCGGTCATCGTTGAAAAAGATTATTATGTCACCTTGTTTTTGCGGGAAATCGTAAAACGTCAGCCGAAAATCATTTTTAAGGGCGGAACGTCACTCTCAAAGTGCTATCATGTGATCGGCCATTTTTCCGAGGATATTGATCTGAACATCGAGAGCGAACAGAAGCCCTCGGAGGGGCAACGCAAGAGCCTTGTCGGAGCCGTTCGGGATATTGTGACGGAACATGGCTTCGTTTTGACGAATTCGGACAGCATCCGCAGCAGACGAGATTTTAACCGTTTTGAAATAGACGTTCATTCGCTGTTTTCTTCCAAATATATTAAACATGACCTGATCGTTGAAACGGCGTTTTTTCTGCGTTCGTATCCAAACGTTAAAATGCAGGCGTCATCATACGTATATGAGTATTTGAAAGCTATTGACAGAGAAGATATTGCTGCAAGGTACGGCCTGGAACCGTTTGAACTGCAGGTGCAGGCGGCGGAAAGAACATTCGTTGACAAGCTGTTTGCGCTTTGTGATTATTATCTTGACGGAAAGACCGACGAACACTCAAGACACCTGTATGATTTGATGAAAATGTCGTCGATCGTAAAAATCGACGAGGATCTGAAGCAGCTGTTCTTAAAGGTCCGCGCTGAAAGAAAAGAACATAAAACCTGCTTTTCTGCGCAGGATAATGTTGCGGTCAAATCCTGTCTGCAGGAGATTCTGGATCGGGATATTTACAAAAAGGATTTTGAATCCATCACAATACCCTTGATATTTGAAGCTGTCAGTTATGACGAGGTGAAGACTAACCTCCAAAAGGTCGTTGACAGCGGATTGTTTGAATAAAGGCCCCTCCGGCGGGCGTATAAGCGAGTGACAGGAAAAAATGAGAGCCCCGCCGGGGAAAATGCCGCTTAAAGTGCCATTTTCCGGATAATGAGAAGAAACGGACGGAAATAATGGGACTTGGCAGAAAATGAGAATTCTCAGAAGAAAGAGTGAGAATAGACATAGACACGTCACTGTGATAAAGTGCAGCTAACGAAATTCCACCCGGAATGGGGTAGGAATAAAAAAAGAAAAAGGAGAAAAGAAGAGATGAAGAAAATCATCGCACTCGTTCTGAGTCTGCTGATGGTCCTCAGCCTGGTCGCTTGCGGCGGTAACAAGAATACCGAATCCACCAAGGCCGAAGAGAAGACCACCGAAGCCCAGGGCGCAGAGACCAAGGCTACCGGCGATTTCGACATCGACAGCTACCTTCCTATCGTAAAGGACGGCTCCAAGCCGAAGCTGACGATTGCTATCACCCAGAAGGCCAACGTGACCGACTACGAGGATAACGAGTATTCCAAGTGGCTGGAAGAGAAGTCCGGATGCGATCTTGACTTTGTGATGCTGTCCACCGACGCTACCGAAGCCAAGCAGCAGATCGCTCTGTGGACTCAGGACATGAAGACCATGCCCGACATCATCATCGGACCGAGCCTTGGCACCGTTGCCAATGAGTACGGCGAGGATGAGATCTTTGCCAACCTGAAGCCCTACTATGATGATCCCACCATTTCCGTGTTCTGGCATGACACCTGGGCCAATTATCAGACCACTCCCAGCGATGCTGACAAGCTGATGGCTCAGTTCACCGACCCTAACGACGGCGGTATCTACGGCGTTCTGGGTTATGAGTACTCCCCCGGTATGGACCTGATCACCAACATGACCCTGATCAACAAGGCCTGGCTGGAAGCAGTCGGTATCACCAAGGTCCCCGAAACCATCAGCGAGCTGCATGACGCTCTGGTCAAGATGGTCAACGAAGACCCCAACAAGAACGGCCAGAAGGATGAGATGGGCGTTGTCGGTTCCCTGTACACCCGCGGCGATATCATCGAGTACATCTGCAATGCTTACATCTACTGCAACTGGAAGTACTTCTGGACTGTAGAAGACGGCAAGATCACCGTTCCTTACGTGACCGATGAATGGCGTCAGGCCATGATCGAGATGAACAAGTGGTACAAGGAAGGCATCCTGAGCCCTCTTTGCTTCACCAACAAGACCAACGAGGATATCATGAACCAGGTAAGCCCTGCTTCCGGTACCTCCATCTGCGCTATGTGGTCCGGCCACCCCACGCTGGTGGTTGCTGAGAACGCTCCCAACGTCTTCGACTACGTTGGTCTGATGCCTCTGAAGGATGAGACCGGCAAGGGCGGCTACGCTCAGCTGAACGGCAACAAGTATCTGCAGCAGTCCTACATCACCAATAATGAGCACGCTGAACTGTCCTTCCGTATCTGCGACCTGATGTACTCTCAGGAATCCATGATCCGTATGCGCTACGGCGAATATGGCAGAGAGTTCGGTTTCTATGATATCGACGGCGAGACCTACGGCTACATCATCCAGGACGTTTGGAGCGACAACAACGCTGTTAACTGGCACCTGAACTACAACATCCTGATCGACTACACCGAGCAGGGCTTCCGTGGCAAGATGCTGGGCACCTACTTTGATACCACCGAATTCAAGGCCGACGGCTGCAAGGATATCTCCCTGCTGAAGCCTCTGGATCCCGATGAAGTAGTTGACTATATGGACGAGTCCCTCACCTGGAGCAAGCGTAAGAGCGCTCTGATGAGCCAGACCCTGACCGATCCTTACCTGGCTCTGAACAACACTCCCGAAGTCATCGATAAGATGGTTTGGAATGCTGCTGAGCAGGAGATCATCAACGGCAGCGAAGGTCCCGCCCTGGGCACTCTGCAGTCCAACATCAAGACCTGGAGAGCAAACTTCGTCACCGGTGAGAAGGATCCTTCCAAGGATGCTGACTGGAAAGAATACCTGGATCTGATGGATACCCTGGGTATCGAGCTCCTGACCAAACAGGCTCAGTCTTGCTACGACCGTATGTCCGGCAAGTAATTCGGACAGCGGAAGGTTGCGCCCGGAGGCTTCGGCCTCCGGGTCGTTCCCCGGGCCTGCTCCCTATGAGCGGGCCCGTTCCTTCAGAAAGAGAAGTGCTTCCTATGGGAAAAGCAGATAATGCCGTATCACAGAACGCTTCAGAAGAAATGGTCGCCGCGCCGGTAAAGCGCGAGAAAAGATTCGTACGCCTGTTCAAACGTGACTGGCAGCTGCACCTTCTGATCGCTTTTCCTGTGATCTACATGATCATCTTCCACTACTGGCCCCTGTACGGCGCGCAGATCGCTTTCAGACAGTACCGCGCCAAGGACGGTATCTGGGGCAGCAAGTGGGTCGGACTGAAGTGGTTCAAGAAATTCATCAACAACTATCAGTTCAAGAACATCATGGTGAATACCCTGACCGTATCCGCCTACAGTATTATCGTCCACTTCAGCCTGGCCGTTATTTTCGCCCTGCTGATCAATACTATTCGAAATCAGAAATTTAAGAAATCTGTCCAGACCATTACCTATATCCCCCACTTCATTTCCGTGGTCGTGCTGATCTCCATGTTCAACCAGTTCTTCAGCCCGATCTGCGGTATCTACGGTAATGCTTACCGTCTGCTGGGCGGCACCGGTTATCCCTTCGATTTCCGCGGTACGTCAGGCTCCTTCCGCCACATCTACGTGTGGACCGGCGTGTGGGCGAATCTGGGCTGGGAGACGATTATTTATACGGCTGCCCTGAGCGCAGTATCCCCCGACCTGCATGAAGCGGCTATGATCGACGGCGCCAGCCGTTGGAAACGGGTATGGAACGTGGACTTCCCGACGATCCTTCCCACGGCCTGCACGATGCTGATCCTGAAGGCCGGCTCCATCATGAGCGTAGGCTTTGAAAAGACCTATCTGCTGCAGACTGACCTGAACCGCTCGAAATCCGAGGTCATCTCCACTTACGTGGTGAAAGCCGGTATGGGCTCCAGCGCGGACTTCTCCTACGGCGCAGCCATCGGTCTGTTCAACTCCATCATCGACTGCACCCTGTTGGTCTTCGTGAACTGGCTGTCCAAGAAGCTGTCCAGTGACGAAGTCGGTCTGTTCTGAGAAAGGAGGATAACATGGCGAAAAAGAGTACTAAAATCAAAGATTCTCTTGACGATAAGATCATGTATACCGTGGTAACGGTCATCATGATACTGTTCCTGATTATTATCGTCTATCCTCTGATCTTCGTGCTGTCCAGCTCCTTCTCCTCCGGTCTTGCCGTTTCGGCCGGCCGTGTGGTGCTGTGGCCCGTTGATTTCTCCGTGACCGGCTATGAGGTGCTGCTGGGCTACAAGTCCGTATGGATCGGCTACAAGAACACCATCATCTACACTCTGGGCGGCACCGCCATCAACATGGTGCTGACGGTCTGCGCGGCTTACCCGCTGTCCAGACGGAATTTCCAGGGCCGCAACCTGTACATGATGTTCTTCATGTTCACCATGTTCTTCGGCGGCGGTCTGATCCCCAACTACCTGGTCAAGCTGAAGCTGGGTCTGGTCGATAACCGCCTGGTGCTGATGCTGGGCATGAGCGTGTACAACACCATCATCATGAGGACCTTCTTCGCGAACAGCGTTCCCGGCGATCTGCTGGAGGCTGCCAAGATCGACGGTATCACCGACTTCGGCTATCTGTTCAAGATCCTGATTCCGCTGTCCAAGGCCGTATTTGCCGTTATCACCCTGTACTATTCCGTGGGTCACTGGAACAGCTACTTCGGCGCCATGATCTACCTGCGCGACCGCAACAAATACCCGCTGCAGCTGATCCTGCGTGATATCATGAAGTCGGCCAATATCGACCTGACGGACGTGGAGGACGAGGAACTGATCGCCAAGCTGAAGGGTGCCGCCGACCTGGTCAAGTACGCCCTGATCGTGGTATCCACCGTGCCTATCCTTTGCGTATATCCTTTCGTCCAGCGCTACTTTGAAAAGGGCGTGATGATCGGTTCCGTGAAGGGCTGATGCGAGCCTGATTCGTTCATAGGAGACCGTCCCAAGCGGTCTCCTATTTTTTAAGTAAAGTGTGAAAGGAAGCTGTTATGGCCAATATCTTCCGCTATGATTCCCCGCTGATCCAGAAGGCCAACGTGGTCACGGATTTTCTGCTGCTGAACATCAGCTACGTGATCTGCTGTCTGCCCATCGTGACCATCGGTCCGGCAAAGGCGGCCCTGTACGCGGCGCAGTTCTCCTTCCTGGAGAACGCGGACGGCAGCATCAAGATCTTCTTCAAAAATTTCAAGAACGGCTTCAGGCAGGCCTTCCTGCCGGGACTGATGATGGTGGCGGCGATCGGGCTGCTGTGCTACAACCTGTTCCTGGTGCTGGCAAACGGACCCGAGGGCAAGGGCGTCATCCTGGTGCTTTTCGCCGTCATCATGGTGGTCTTCGGTCTGATCAATTCCCAGATCTTCCACGTGATGGCCAAGTTCAACTGCTCGTTCCGACAGATCATCGGCAACGCCCTGCTGCTGGCCGTCTCTCATCCGCTGCGCTCCCTGATCATCCTGGCACTGCAGCTGGCTCCGTATCTGGTGTTCTACTACGCGACGGACGCCTTCCTGAAGGTCATGCCGATCTGGCTGCTGATCTACTTCTCCCTGACCTCGTATTTCTGCGTGCGGCTGATGTTCAGACCCTACATGACCATCGTCGAGCAGGCGAAGGAGAAGCTGACGGAGGAAGGGGCCGGCGAGACTGTCGAGGTCAAGCTTACGGAGATGATGTTCACGGATGAGGACCGCGCCAAGCTGAGACAGGAGATCGAGGCGGAGCAGGCGGCGCTGCTGGCGGAGGCCGAGCGGAGAGAGGCCGAGGCTGCTGACAAACAAGAACATAAGGGCGATCTGCCCTGAAAATAAGGAGGCACAAAATTGGGTAAGTTAAATATCGGCTGGTCCGAGGTCATCCTGGTGGATGAGCACTATAAGAAGATCAGTCTGGCAGGACAATTTGCCGAAAGAATTTCAGAATACGTGGAGAAGCCCCTGACCGCGACGGCCATGGCGGTGGAGTCTGACGGCGAGCAGATGATCCTGCTGTCCGCGGACCTGGTCAACGTCGGCTATACCGTGGTGGAGGCCGTGAGAGAGCGCCTGAAGAACAACCCGCTGGGCATCGACGTGGAGAAGATCATCATGTGCGCGATCCACACCCACACCGGCCCCGAGTACCCCAGAGGACAGCGCTCCGGCAAGATCGCGACCAATTCCGGCTCCAACCGGGATCTGCTGATCTCCATGCTGCCCGAGGGCCGCAAATACATCCCGGCCGCTCCCGTGCAGAACAATCCCGAGGTCGCTACCAGCCGGGAGAATTTCGACATGATCGTGGAGAAATTCTGCGAGGCCATTCTGAACGCCTGGCAGAACCGGAAGCCCGGCTCCTTCGTGAACGCCTTCGGCCGCGCCGCGGTAGGCATGTGCCGGCGGATCACCTTCAACGACGGCAGCGCGCAGATGTGGGGCGACTCCAATACCGCCTGCTTTGACGCCGTTGAGGGCGGCAGCGACACCGGTATCGAGCTGCTGTACGTCTTTGACGAGAACGGCAGGCTGACGGGCATCGTGCCCAACCTGGCCTGCCCCGCTCAGTGCGTGCAGCACCGTCTCTTCGTTTCCCCCGACTTCTGGGGCGAAGCCAAGATGCTGCTGCGGAAGCATTTCGGCGAGGGCCTGTATATGCTGCCTCTGTGCTCCGCCGCCGGCGACCAGTGCCCGGTGGACCTGGTGCGCTGGGTCGAGCCCTACACCGACGTACACGATCCCAACTGCTACCACGCGAAGCCCTGGAAGCGGAAGGCCGACCCCTCCATGTTCGACCTGGACGGCATGCGCAAGGCCGGCAAACGTGTCGCGAACGAGATCATCGAGGTCTTCAACGAGGGCCTGGACGAGCCGCAGAGCGACGTGGAATTCGTCCATCACGTGCATTGGATGCAGCTGCCGCTGCGCCGCGTGACCCTGTCTGACGTGGCCGCCGCCAGGAAAGCCATCCGGGATTACCTGGTGGATCACCCCGGCGACGTGGACTACAACGACGTGGCCCATTTGCAGATCTATCTGGGCACCCTCAAGCGTTACGAGCTGCAGGAGGTGATGGAGACCCTGGACACCGAGGTCCACGTCCTGAAGCTGGGCACCGTGGCCATCGCCACCAACCCCTTCGAGCTGTTCCTGGATTACGGCAACCAGATCAAGGCCCGGTCCAGAAGCGAGCAGACCTTCCTGATCCAGCTGGCAAACGGCAGCGAGGGCTATCTGCCCACCGAAAAGGCGGAACGGGGCGGTCACTACAGCGCCTTCGTGTCCTCCGGCCAGATCGGCCATATCGGCGGCGAGCAGCTGGTACGCGAGACCCTGAAGGATATCAACTCGCTGTTCTGATCATACAGAACGATACAAAAAATGAGGCTGCGCAGAGCGGTTTACCGCTCTGCGCAGCCTCTCTTTTTCGGCCTTTATTCAGACCGAGGCTCAGCTCAGGTCCCGCAGAGGCCGGGGGGGGGTC
>JAZLJI010000027.1:0-7032 GCA_045617825.1 Lachnospiraceae bacterium | reverse complement strand
TAAGATGATTCTGCATTTTTTTGTACCTCCAGGTGTGGTTGGCGGACCATTGGCGCTTGGAGGTCTTTTTTTATTATAACGCAAAAATGTTGGAGTGGAGAGCATGGGCTGCTCAACACCCCAACATTTGTTATAGAACCGTATAAGAAGCAAAAGCGGCCTCCGGGCCGCTTTTGTTGTTCCCGGGCCGCGCGGGGATCCCTTTATCGTACCGACGTTTGCGGCCTGCTTGCGATTTGCCGGGAAAAGGAGTATACTGAAGTTATCTGAAACAGGAGGATAAGCCCATGAAACTGACCTCAGCAGCGGCCGTGAAAATGATCCGGCTGTTCAATGCGGATATCAACAAGCTGAAGACGGTGGAGCAGGAACGCAGCAGCTTTACCGCCTCCACCGACGAGAAGCTGGAGGACGTGCGGCCGGAGTATGATTTTCCGGAGATCCAGAGCCAGCTGGAGGCGCTGGAGAAGAAGGTGCGGGTACTGAAGCACGCCGTCAATCTGTTCAATACCGGGACGGTGCTGCCGGAATTCGGGATGACCATCGACGAGGCGCTGGTGTATATGCCGCAGCTGAATGCCCGGGTACAGAAATACGATGCCATGCGGACGGCTCAGCCCAAGGAACGGGCCCGGGCCTACATGGTGGGTAACGGTCGGCTGACCGAGTACAAATACGCCAACTACCGGATCACGGACGCGGCGGAGGCCTACGAGAAGAGCAGCCTGGAGCTGACAAGACTGCAGACCGCGCTGGATCTGGCCAACAACACGCTGGAATTTGAAGTCGAGGGGCTGTAAGCCCTTTCCCTCCGGCCGTTTTCACCTCCGTCGGCCCCGCCGACAGAGCTTAAGCCTGTAAAGCGTTATGGTTTGTTGCGGTCGTTCCGTTATTTCTTATTGCTTATCGGTTACGGTCTAAGGTCGGTAAGAGCAGTTCGCTGCAAATGATCATTCGATAAACGCGTCGGTAAAAACTTATGCTGTGGGCTCCCCGGAAGTTTCGGTTTCATGGGGAGCCCTTTTTCTGTCCGGCCGCAGACCGCGGAGAAGAGGGCCGCGGTGTGCCCGGCAGGCGGGGACCGGGTCAAGCTGAAATGAAGCTGTCCGGCAGGCGGGGACCGGTTCATGCTGAAATGAAGCCGCCCGGCAGGAGGAGACCGGTTCAAGCTGAAATGAAGCCGTCCGGCAGGAGGAGACCGGTTCAAGCTGAAATGAAGCCGCCCGGCAGGAGGGCGCCCAGTTTAAGTTGAAATCGGGACTCGGGGATTTTTCATAAGTTTTTGCTTATGGATTTAAGAGTAATATCGAAATATTTTTTGCGCGCCGCAGATGGTAATATAAAGAAAAAAGAGCGGCAGAAGGCACTTTTTCTGCCGGAAAGGATGAAATAATGCGAAAAAGGATCGTATCGGCGGCCCTGCTGCTGATCGTTTTGGTGCTTCTGACAGCCTGCGGCGGAAACCCGTCGGAGACCGGGCAGGAGACGTCCGCGGCGCAGACCGATGCCACGGAGCCTGCCGCGGAGCAGAGCACCGAGGAAGCGGCGGCGCCTTCCGATACCGACCCGCTGGAAGCGTTGGTGGGGAAGCCCCTTTCCGAGGTGGACCCGGAGCTCCTGCAGGACATCATCGTGCAGACGGCGCTGGCCTATTATTATAAGAACCCCTACTGTCAGTACAACATGACCACCAATCTGACGGCGCAGGGGGTCAGCGGCGCCCGGCTGGATACGCAGGGCATCGACCCCGAGTTCATCACCGAGGACGAGCCCTTCTATTCCCACTGCCGCAGCTACTGCTCCGAGGTCTATGAGAGCGCCTTCGGCTGGGACAAGCTGCCCAGCGTCCGGGCGGGCTGGACGACGAAATTCAATACCTACCATCAGATGATCGTGATGCAGTATTCCTACAATCCCAAGGACATCCGGGGCCTTCCCAAGGAGGAGACCTACACGGACCTGAGCCTGTTCCTGAAGGATTTTGAGGCGGCGCTGCAGCCCGGCGACATCATGTACGGCGAGAAGAAGGCCGTGGTGGACGGCGGTCACGTCATGCTCTATCTGGGCGACTGCTTCGGCGACGGCAACCGCTGGTGCCTGCACTCCTGGCCTGTGGGCGGCGGCATCATGCCGGAGACCGGCTCCTCCAAGGGCGTCAACAAGCGGGAGCCTGAGGGCGCGATCACCCTGCAGACGCTGGACGACCTGGTGCTGTCCAAGACCACCGGCGCCTCCTACCCCAACTGGAGCTTCGCGGCGATGAACGGCTCCGGGAAGCCCAATCAGTGCTACATCTGGCTGATCCGTCCCATGCGGTATCAGGAATTCATGGACTCCACGGTCGTGACCGAGGAGAACGTCGCCCGGCTCCGCTATCCCTATATGAGCATTTCCCGGGACATCGGCAAATACGCGACCGATACCCTGATCACCGGCGAGGAGCTGAACGTCAGCGTCACGGTGGAGAGCCGGAACCGGAAGAGCGCTTTTGCGCAGGTCGAGGTGACGGAGCCGCTGCCCGAGGGGGCAGAGCTGGTGGCCGGGTCCCTCAGCGAGGGCGGCGCGCAGGAGGGAAATACCCTCCGCTGGACGGTGGACGTGCCGGCCGGCAAAGCCGTCACGGTGAGCTACCGGCTGAGGGTCACGGCTAAGGCAGGCGAGACCGTGAAGCTCCCCGGCGGCACGGTCTCCGGAATCGATACCAAGAGCTGGGAGCTGAAGGTGGCGAAGACCGCGCTCACCGCTGCCCAGCGGGCCCGGCTGATCCGGATCGCGGCCGGAGACGTTCCGAAGAGCCTGCTGGAGCTGCAGGCCGGCGGCTATCTGGATCTGGATCTCGTGAATCAGTTCTATTCCCGGGTCATCGGTCTGGAGACGGCCTTCCCGAAGACCGTCGAGGAATACGTGAGCAGCTTCATGAAGGTGGGCAGCCCGAAATACGTGGATACCGTGTTCCTGATGGAAAAGCCCGAGCTGAACGCGCAGGAGGCCGAGTACCGATATGCCGCAATCAGCCGGAACATCGGCGGCTACCACGTGTATATGCCCAATACCTTAAGCAATACGGACCGGCAGCTGGAGTATCTGGAGCAGTTCTACGAGCCGGGTGACGTGTTCCTCATCAATGACGCCTCGGTGGCCTCGCTGGTGCTGAGCAGCCCGGAGACCCGGACGATCCTGATCTACCTGGGCGCCGGAAAGCTGCTGCAGTACACGAAGGATAAGCAGCTCCGGATCGTGAGCTGGAAGGACAGCATTGAGCGGGCCATCCTGAACAGCATGGTGATCGGCATCCGCCCCACGCTGATCTTCGATAAGGCGGTAACGCCCGAGGAGGAAAGCGGCGGCTGGACCAATGAGGTGAGAAATCTGGCCCGGGAGGCCTCGGTGACCACCACCTATCCGGCGGTCAATGAAAACGTCTATCCGCTGAGCATGATCAACGACGGCGTTGGCGGGGTAGGCAAGAACATGTGCGCCCTGAAGTTCGACCGGGCCGGCGGGCAGATCCTCTTCGACCTGGGCCGGGTCTGCGAGATCTCGGAGTACCGGCTGTTCGGCTATGAATATGCCAAGCTGTACAGCCTGGTGACCGGCTGGACCCTGTACGGCTCCGAGGACGGGAAGAGCTACAAGGCTTTGGACAGCGGGAGGGTCGACACCGCCGGATTTACCGAGGATACCCTGTACGCCACGGTGGTGAAGGGCGGAAAGCCCGACGGGAAGACGTTTGCCGAGCCGGTGAAGGCCCGGTACCTAAAGCTGGTGATCACGGACTGCCTGAAGGGCAGCAAGAGCGGTTCTACCGCCCATATCCGCTTCTACGAGGTGGAGATCATGGGTAAGGATATAGACTGAGAAAAGAAAGGGGAAACAATGAAGCTCAATAAACTGATGACAGCGGGCCTGCTGCTGGCCTTGACGCTGACGCTGACCGCCTGCGGCGGCAGCCGCGGCGAATCCACCGAAGCGCAGCCTACGGAAGAGCAGACCACGGCTCCCGAGACGGAGCAGACGACGGAAGAGGCAACGGAGCCGGCGGTGACCGACCCGCTGTCCGCCCTGGTGGGGAAGCCTCTCTCCGAGGTGGACCCGGAGATCCTGCGGGAGATCCTCGTGCAGACGGCTCTGGCCTACTACTACAAGAATCCCTACTGCCAGTACAACATGACCACTAACCTGACCGCGCAGGGCAACAGCGGCTCCCGGCTGGACACGCAGGGCATCGACCCCGAGTTCATCACCGAGGATGAGCCCTACTATTCCCACTGCCGCAGCTACTGCTCCGAGGTCTACGAGAGCGCCTTCGGATGGGATCAGCTGCCCAGCGTGCGTTCCGGCTGGCCCAGCAAATTCTCCACCTTCCGCAGCATGATCGTGATGCAGTATTCCTACAATCCCCGCGGGATCATGGGACTGCCCGCTGAGGAGACCTACACGGATCAGCAGCTGTTCATCAAGGACTTCCTGGCCGCGCTGCAGCCCGGCGATATCATGTACGGCGAGAAAAAGGTCAACACGGACGGCGGCCATATCATGATCTATCTGGGGGACTGCTTCGGCGACGGCAAACGCTGGTGCCTGCATTCCTGGCCGGTGGGCGGCGGCGTCATGGAGACCAGCGGCTCGACCAAGGGCGTCAACAAGCGGGAACCGAACGGCTCCATCACGCTGCAGACCCTGGACGAGCTGGTGCTGCGGACGGACTCCGTCAAGAACGGCCCCAATCCGAACTGGAGCTTCGCGGGGACCAATGCCGACGGCATGCCGAACCAGTGCTACATCTGGCTGATCCGCCCCACGCAGGATGAGAAGCTGATGAGCTCCACCCTGCTGACGGAGGAGAATGTGGCCCGGATCCGTTATCCGCACATGAACATCACCCGGAGCATCGGCAAATATGCGACGGATTCTCTGGTAAACGGTGAAGAGCTGACCGTCAGCGTCACCATCGACAGCAAGCAGAAGGCTGCCTTCGAGCAGATCCCGGTCATCGAGCAGCTCCCCGAGGGCGCCGAGCTGGTGGCAGGCTCCGTCAGTGCCGGCGGCACGCAGGAGGGCAATACCCTGCGCTGGACGGTGGACGTGGCCGCGGGAAAGTCGGAGACCGTCAGCTATAAGGTGAAAATCACCGCCAAGGCCGGCGAGACCGTGAAATTCCCCAGCGGCAGCGTTTCGGGGATCGATACCAAGAACTGGGAGCTGAAGGTAGCGAAGACGGCGCTCAGCGCGGAGCAGCAGGAACGGCTGCAGAAGCTGGCCGCGGGCACGCTGCCGAAGAGCCTGAAGACCGGCGCCTACCAGGGAATGGATTTTGTGAACCAGGTCTATACGCAGGTCGTCGGCCTGGAGACCGCCTTCCCGAAGACCGTCGCGGAATACGCGGGCAGCTTCCTGGAGAACAAGAGACCGAGAGGCATGGATCAGTATTTCCTGATCGAGAAGACTGAGCTGACGGCAGCGGAAGCCGAGCTGAAGTTCTCGACCATCACCAGAAACATCGGCGGCTACCACGTGTATCTGCCGCAGAGCCTGTCCAACGCGGACCGGCAGCTGGAGTACCTGGAGCAGTTCTACGAGGTGGGCGACGTCTTCCTGATCTCGGACTGCGCATCGGTGGCCAAGGTCCTGGAGGCTCCCACGACGCAGCAGATCCTGATCTGCCTGGGCGGCGGCAAGCTGCTGCAGCACGACCTGGACGGCACGGTCAAGGTCGTTGACTGGAAGGACAGCATCGAGCGCGCCATCCTGAACAGCCTGGTGATCGGCGTACGCCCTGCCATGATCTTCGACAAGCAGGTGACCCCGACCGCGGAGGCCGGCGAACCGGCGGCCGAGGCAGTCAACCTGGCGCGGACCGCGACGGTGACCACCACCTACCCGCTGGTCAACGGCTCGGTCTATCCGCTGAGCATGATCAACGACGGGATCAGCAGCGTGGGCAGCAGCATGTGTGCTCTGAAATTCGACCGGGCGGACGGCGAGATCCTCTTCGATCTGGGCTCCGTCTGCGAGGTCGAGGAATACCGGCTGTTCGGCTACGAATATGCCACCAAATACAGCCTGGTGACCGGCTGGACCCTGTACGGCTCCGAGGACGGTGAGACCTATACGGAGCTGGATACCGGGAAGATCGATACCACCGGCTTCAACGACGGCACCAAATACGCCTCCGGCGTCAAGGGCGGAAAGCCCGACGGGAAGGCATTTGCCGAGCCGGTGAAGGCCAGATACATGAAGCTCGTGATCACGGACTGCCTGAAGGGCAGCGAGACCAATCCTGCGCACATCCGCTTCTATGAGGTGGAGTTCATGGGCCGCGCAGGCGAGGCCGAGGAAGCGGATGAAAAGGTCGAGCAGAACCTGGCGCTGAAGGCGGAGGTGACCACCACCTATAAGGCGGACGGGTCCTTCTACCAGAACGGCGGCACGGTCAAGTATCCGGTGAAGAATATCGCGGACGGCAATCACGACGCCTCCGCTTCCACCTCCTGCCGCTATGCCTGGAGCGAGGACGGCTACATCCTCTTCGACCTGGGCGCGGTGCATACCGTGAACCGCTACGAGCTGTACAACTACGAATATCCCTTCCAGTGGTGCATCAATAAGAGCTGGACGGTCTACGGCTCCGAGGACGGCGTGAGCTTCACCGAGCTGGCCAAGGGCAGCATCGACACCTCCGAGTTCGGCAGCGCGGTCAACTACGCTACCGGTATCCGGGCCGGCGCTCCCGACGGCGGCAGCTTTGCCGCGCCGGTACAGGCCCGCTACATCAAGCTGGTGGTGGATGAGGTCTTCGTCGGCGAAGGCACGGCCAGCGGCTATGACGCGGAGAACTGCAACAGCAAGGACGTCCGCATTTACGAATGCTGCATCTGGGGCTATTAAGCCGGAAAATCCAGGCGGCGGGAACGGCAGCAGCCTCCCCGCCGCTTTCCGCAGCACGGGCGCGCCGCCCTGAACAGTCTGGTGGTCGGCATAAGACCGAGCCTGATATACGAATAAGGCAGCCGAAAGGACGCCCTGCGGAAG
>JAZLJI010000026.1:0-2855 GCA_045617825.1 Lachnospiraceae bacterium | reverse complement strand
TCTTTTTTGATTTAACATTATAACACATAAAAGAACCTTGTCAATCAGTGAAGCCTATGAAAAAAAGATATTTCATTTTCATATCTGTTTTTGCGCTCCTGTTTTTCGCACTCAGCTTTGCCGCGGCGTTTTACGGTTCCTCTGACCGCTTCAGCTCCTTCCAGAGCGCCTGGGCCCTGTCCGCGTCGGCGCGGCTCACCTCCGTCCGCAGACAGTAGCGGGCCGGAACGTAGAGAGAGAGCATTTCCCGTAAGGGGGCGCGGGGGAAATAGGGGGCGCAGGCCCGGTAGATATCCTCGGCGGTCATGCTGGACTTCAGCTCGGCGCCGCGCTGCTTGCTTTCCTTCAGAAACTTCTGCAGGTAATAGCGGAGCGCCAGCCGGGGGTCGGTGGGCCGCAGGAGACCGGCGCGGAAGTGCTTCACGGTGGGAACGTAGTCCGGGGACAGGACCTCCTGACGGAATTTGGCCAGAGTCGACGGCTTTACCTCGCCGGACATGTGCTTGAAGAGGATCATCAGCAGGCCGGCGATGGCCCCGAGGACGAAGATGAAGAGCAGCAGCTCCAGCAGCTTCGTATCGTGGGTGACCTCCTCGATCACTTCCTCGACGCCGCTGTCGTCCACGATGCTGGCCACGCCCATGGTCAGATCGCCGCCCTTGCCGTCCAGATTCAGGAAACGGAAGACCCAGCTGATGATCCAGAAGACGACCATGATCACGCCGCCCAGAAGATAGCCGCCCAGCGCCAGCACGTACCGCAGCAAATGCTGCCACAGGAACGCGGCGCCCTGTCCCAGCAGCCGGGGAATGCCCAGCAGCACGAAGGCCAGACAGCCCGCAAGGAAGCCGATCATGATCAGCGTCTGCCGCAGGCTGGAGGGCTTCTTCTCCCGCAGGATCCGCAGCAGGCATATGCCGAGCGCCAGCTGGAGGATGAAGTAGGGCAGGACCACGGTCAGGCCGTCAACGAAGCGCTCCGAATCGATGATGAAGGAGGGCAGCAGGGCCAGCAGCAGCCAGAGGCCGCTGAAAAAGTGATAGCGGAACGCGGTATCGTTGGTATAGAGCCGGCCGCTCGATTCGCACCAGATGAGATACAGCATGGCCGGAGCGGCCTGCAGCAGCAGATGGATCGGCAGATCGGCGGTGAGCGCCAGCAGCGGCACCAGCAGCGCCGGGACCAGGAGCAGCCGTTTGCCGGGCAGATAATGCCGGATCAGGCAGCAGAGCGCGGCGCTTAAGGCCAGCAGACCGAAGCACAGGGGGCTGGGAGAGAGGCCGGTGAGCAGAAAGATATACTGACCGCTGAGGACGTAATACAGCGCCAGATCATATAAGAGCTTGTACAGAACGGTCATGGCGTATCCTCCCGCGGCAGGTAATCGGAGCCGCTTATCAGCAGCACCGCCCCGCCGGTGGCCTTCCGCAGGGCTCCCAGAGCCAGGGCACTGTCCTGATCCTCCCGGGGCACCAGCAGGATATAGGAGCAATCGCTGCCCCCGGCCCGCAGGGCCTGCTCGGTCAGCTCTTCCCAGCCGCAGCCGGTATAGTCACTGACCCGGGCCAGGATCTCCAGCAGATTGGCCTGATCTCCGGGGGAGATCCGGCAGCCGGAGCAGCGGCCGGGCAGCCCCTTCAGCCGGGCGTTGGTATAAAAGTTCAGGGTGATGCCCTTTTCCGTCAGCTGACGGCAAATGCCGCGGCTGAGCGAGCAGAGCGTATCCAGCAGCTCGTCCTCCCGGGGATAGAGCCCGGAGGTCATCAGGATCAGAGAGCAGCTGAGCTGGCCGGTGTATTCGAATTCGCGCACCATCAGCTCGCCCCGGCGGGCCGTGGCGGTCCAGCTGATGGTCTTCATGGGCTCCTGACCGGTATACTCCCGAAGGCCCAGGGTCAGGATGGGATCCCGGTTCAGGCATTCCCGGGCGCTGATCTCGCCGGTAAAGCGGATCAGGATGTCGGAGAGGATGTCGCCCTCCGTTTCCGGAGGAAAGACCAGCAGCTCCCGGCGCAGGTCCAGATCGGCGTATTTGTCCTTGAGGCCGAAAAAGTCTCCGCGGCGGATCTCGCCGGCGGTGAACAGGTAAACGCCGCGTTTATCGAAGGAGACCTCCTGATAGCGGTCCTTCTGCCGGTGGCTCCCCAGCCGGAAGCCCTCGACCAGCGGCTCTCCGGTGGGACTGCTGACCTTGAGCTCGCCGTGGCTGAGCGGCGTGGGGGCCCCGTTGATCAGGCGGAAACGCAGACGGGCCGTTTCTCCCGGCTCGATGCGGTCAGGCACGGCCCGGTAATCACCGGACAGATATTTCGTGCCCTGCCGCAGGGAAATGCATTCCAGCACGATCGCGGCCACCAGAAGTACAAGAAAGAAGATCCACATGCTTACTCCAGAGCGGTATTTTCCAGGGGAACGGGGACCGTCGCCAGCAGCGTCTCGATCAGCTCCTCGGCGTCCTCGCGCTTGGCGGCGGCTGCCGTCGTGAGACGGTGGGCCAGAACGGCAGGGGCCAGAGCCTTGACGTCCGCCGGCGTCACGAAGCTGCGGCCGGCAAAGGCAGCGGCGGCCTGGCAGGCCTTGTACAGCGCCTGGGCGCCGCGGGTGCTGACGCCGATGCGGATGCGGCTGTCACTGCGGGTGGCGGAGACCAGCTCCAGCATATAGGCGGCGACCTCGGGGGTCACCTCGATCCCGCGGATGCCGGCGATCACCCGGGCGGTTTCCTCGGGCGTCACGACGGTCTCCAGCTTGGCCAGCAGCTCCAGCCGGTCCTGACCCTGCAGCAGGGCCAGCTCCTCCTCCTTCGCCATGTAGCCCAGGGACAGCCGCATGAAGAAGCGGTCGGTCTGCGCCTC
>JAZLJI010000025.1:0-25028 GCA_045617825.1 Lachnospiraceae bacterium | reverse complement strand
GCTGTTTCGCCGGAATACCAGGGGCCGGTGCCCTGCGCGTACGCGCAGGGCACCGGCCCCTGGTATTCCGGCGAAACAGCGGAAACAGTCCTTTTATCGGCTATGCTTCTTCGCTGTCCGGTATTTCACAGGCGGGGGGCTTTACAGATCCGGCAGGCCCCTCCCCGGCACATATTTCGGATCGCTGTTCAGCTCGGGCATATTATGCAGCGTCACCGTTCCGACGGAAGAGGATTCCGGGCTGCCCAGCCCGGCAGAGACCTGCTCCGGCGCTTCCTCGGTCAGGGCCGCGGCATCCTCGGGCGCGGCCGCGGGCTGCTTCTGCTCGGACGCGACATCCTTGTTGGAGGCGGCCCACCAGCGCAGGAACTGCTCACCGGACATCGTCCGCCAGCTCCCCATATCCGTGCCGTCTCCTAAGGACGCGGCGATCTGCTCCGCCTGCTCCCGGGGCATCCCGGCGACGGGATTGCTCATGGAAGCAAACATTCCGCCGACGGTCTTCGGCGCGGGAGCGTCATAACGGTCCGTTATATCGGTCATGCGGTTTTCCTCCTTCCGGCCAGGGTCAAAGCCGGTTTCTTTATCTTTTTTATCCTTCCGGCCGGGGTCAGAAATACTGTCCCGGCCTTTCTTCTCCTTGCGGCCCGGCCCGGCGCTGCCTTCCCGGCCTTTCTTCTCCTTCCGGCCCGGCTCGGCGCTGCCTTCGCGGCCGATCTCGGCCTTCCGGCCCGGCTCGGCGCTGCCTTCCCGGCCGGTCTCGGCCTTGCGGCCCGGCCCGGCGCTGCCTTCCCGGCCGATCTCGGCCTCCCGGCTCGGCTCTGAAATGGCCGCCCGGTTCGGCCCGGAGACGATTTCTCTGTCATTTTCCTCCTCCCGGCCCGGCTCGGAAAGGGGACTTTCCGGCAGGCTCGGAGCAGCCGGCCGCGGGAGCTTTCTCCCGGATCTGCGTTTATTCATACGAAGCATGGCATTAGGATCCGCCGATCATTTGACCGCCGACTCAGACCTCCTCCTGAGGGACGGAATCCTCCAGCTGCTTCAGCGGCTTGCGGAGCAGCCACAGATAGAAGCTGCCGACACAGCCGAAGAAGAGGAAGATCCAGAACAGGAGCAACGTCATGAAGCTCACGGGATCCAGCAGGAAGAAGAACAGGGGCAGCCAGGCCAGCAGGCCGCCCAGGAGGTTCCGCAGCGGGTAGGAAAGGAAGAACCGGCCCGCATTTGCCAGAAGCTTACCGAAGCTGCCGGCCTCAAAGCGGGCGTTGAACATCAGCGCGGTGTTCAGGAAGGAGAAGAGCAGATGCAGCGAGAATACGGAAAGCAGCATCGGCGCTATATAGCCGTCGTAGCCCTTATTCATGTAGGCGATCACGCTGAGCAAGTTCAGGCAGATGATCACGGCGATGGGCAGCACGAGCAGGAACATCAGCGTGGAGCGCTTGAATTCCTTTTTGAAGGCGGCGAAATAGGCGGAAACGGCCGCCTTGTCCTGCTTCAGAGCCGCGCAGCCGGCGTAGAGGGCGCTGAAGGAGGCCCCCAGGGTGAACAGCGGCAGGCTGGTGAGCAGGAAGCAGAAGTTCAGGATCACGTGGTCGCCCACGTATTCGGTCATGGTGAAAAGCTTTTCACCGAAGGATACGGAATTGTTGCTCATGTCGGCTCCTTAGGGGGTCAGCCCCGATGTTTTCTGTTCAGCTCCCGGTAGTCCATGGGAGCCATGTGATAGTATTGCTTGAATACCCGGTAGAAGGTGCTGATGGCGGAAAAACCGCAGGCGTCGGAGATCTCCTGATTGCCCAGATTGGTCTCCGTCAGCAGCTTTGCCGCCTCCTCCACCCGCATGCTGTGCAGCAAATGGCTCAGGTTGTGGCCGGTGGCGGTGATCACGGCATTGTACACGAAGCGCTCGGACACGTCGAAGAAGTCCGCCAGCTGGCCGGCGCAGAGCCGCACGTCCCGGAAATGCTCCTTCACGTAGTCCACGATCTCCTGGCCCAGGATCCCGCGGTCGTTGGTGGGCAGCTGGGCCCGCTGGTCGAACAGGTCCTCCACCAGGTCCAGCAGTCCCCGGAAATTGGTAGAGGGAGTCGCGGAGCGCAGATAGCGGAGATCCTGGTAGGCGTCGACGTTCATGTGGTTGGTCAGCGCGAAGCTGCGGATGATGTGCAGCAGGCATTTCCAGAAGCCCTCGGGATCCTCGCTGCCCGGATGGGAGAACCAGATCAGATAGCCGGAAAATTCCTGCGTGATGCTGTCCATGTTCCAGCTTTCCAGTGCCCGCTGGAAGGTGAGCAGGTTCAGGGTCTCCGTCAGCTCCAGATTCTCGGCGGTATCGGCGGATTCGAGCGGGAACTGCTCGTAGTAGCGGATGGTGCTTTCACCGGCAGGCGTCGCCATCTGGGCCTGCTTCAGCGCCTGCTGCAGCAGTGCCGGAGTGTCAAAGGGCGCGCTGATGCCGCAGTAGAGGGAGCAGTCCGGATTGTCCCGGGTCAGCATTTCCCGCAGCTGACCGACGGCCTCCTCCAGGGCCTGGCAGGAGGCCTCGTGGGAGGAAAGCAGCAGACCGACCTCCTGAGGATGGAGGTATACGCTGATCATGCTGTCGTGTACGCAATTTTCCACAAGCTGGATCAGGGTCTGGGCCTCCTCGGTCTCCTTGATGGGACCGCGCAGACGCAGGATCGCGACGCGCAGCGATTCCTTGAACAGAGGCTCCAGCAGCTCCTCCTCCTTTCCGTTGACCGGAAGGCCGGCAAATATACAGGTGATCAGACTGGTGATCAGGTTCCTTTCCATGGAGGAGCTGCGCTCCTGGCTGCGGGTCAGGAATTCCTCGATGGCGGACAGCTCATTCAGCTGACGGCCCTCGGTCATCATCTGGTGCCGGGCGGTGAGGGCCCGCAGCGGTCTGACCGTGATCCCGGAAAGCATCAGGCAGCAGATCGTGCCCAGGACCGCGGTGGCGGCCAGGATGAGCCGGGTGCTGCGGTTGGCGCGGGTCACGGCGTTCTCAAAGTAGCTTTCCGGCACGTGCAGCGCGATATCCAGCTGGGGAAGCCGCAGCGAATATTTCAGAGAGGCTACGGGGGTCGTCTCGCGGTCCTGCGAGCTGCCCAGAACGAGGGAGCCTCCGCCGGCGCTGATCTCCATCCAGCTGCCCTCGGGATAGCGGTCCAGGGAAAGCATCTGCGAAAAGTCGTTTTCCGCGTAAAGGAACCCGAAGATACAGCCCTGCGAAGGGGCTTCGTATAATATAGGAAGAATTTTCTGACGGTGCAGGCTGCCCAGCTGAGCATTTACCGGGGCGAGGGACCGCCAGCTGGCCGTGTAGACGGAATGGAAGACCATTTCCTCCTCCAGGGAAAGCCCCTCGCAGGCGAAATAGCCGTCAAGCGTCTGATAGTTCTTGCGGAAGATGCGGCCGTTCTCATAGCTGAGGGAAACGCCGCTCTGCAGGTTGGGATAGTAAACGAAATAGCATTGCGGCAGCTGATATACCGCCTTCATGTCATCCAGCAGATCGTTCAGCCGCAGCAGATAGGGAGAGATCTCCGTATTTGCCGCGCCGCTGCGGGATAGACGGGCCAGCACCGTGAAGACGGTGGAGGTCCCGTTCAGGTCGTTGGTGGTGCTCAGCCGGTAGGGCAGCTGGGAGATGTAGTAGAAGCTGGTGGCCATCTTACGGCAGTCGGCATTGAACTGGGTCTCGGTCTGTGCCAGGACCTGCTTTCTCAGATTGTTCGCGTTGACTCTCACGATGAAGATCGAGACGCCCAGAAAGAGCAGGAGAAGAGACAGGAACAGCAGAGCGAACCGCCAGAACAGGGAGTGAGAGGATTTGAAAAAACCGGATCTTTTCACGGCACGGATGCTCCTTTTCGTTTTTCCCCGCTTTTGGCGAAATCAGAGCAGGGATCGGCACGGCTTTCCGCATTTTGCGGGATCTGCCGGGTGAAAAACGGATCGATACACTTGACTCTCACATAGTATAACCTCAAATTCTCAAAAATGCTACTGATAGAAGTGAAAAAAGAGTGAAAAAACAAAAATGAGACAGCAAATAAGAGATGAGACTGCGCAGATGAGAGACCGGGACACGAACGAAACTTGACGCGGGCCGGCAAATGCCGTAGAATGAGGCTCAGCAAAAGCCCCGCGGAGGGCTAAAAAGAAAAAAGGAGAAACACGCAATGAAGAAACTGAGACGCGTCTTGGCTTTCGCGCTGGCTCTGGCAATGGTGCTGGCTCTTGCTGCCTGCGGCGGCAACAGCAACAATGAGACCAAGGCCCCCGACGAATCCAAGAAGGAAACCACTGCTCCTACCAAGAAGCAGGACGAGACCAAGAAGCAGGACGAGAGCAAGGCTACCGACCCCGCTCCCACCGAACCCGCTGAGCCCATCAAGATCACCATCGGTCTGGCCAACAACACCCGTGTGGTAGACTATGAGACCAACGCCTTCACCCTGTGGCTGGAAGAAGCTACCGGCTATGAGATCGAGGTCATCCCCTTCGACGGCTCCGAGAGACAGACCCAGCTGAACACCATGATCGCCGGCGGCGAGACTCTGCCCGACATCCTGTGGCAGTGGTCCCCTCTGGATGCCAACACCGCTATGGTCGAGCTTGGCGAGGACGGCGTTCTGGTCGACTGCCAGCCTTACCTGGACGATGAAGAATTCATGAGCAAGTTCGATCTGAAGGAACGTCTGGCTGACCGCAGCCTGTTCACCGGCGAGGCCGAGAGAATCTTCTGGTCCAAGGGCCTGAACGAAGACGGTACCCGTTACGGCGTGCCTTCCATGCTGGTGGAGTCCACCGACCTTCCCCGTACCCTGACCTACATCAACAAGACCTGGCTGGACAAGCTGAACATGGACATCCCCAAGACCATGGATGAATTCGTTGCTTACCTGCGCGCCGTTAAGGCTCAGGATATGAACGGCAACGGCGACACCCAGGATGAGATCCCCTTCCTTGGTTCCACCAAGCCCATCACCAACTCCGATAACATCTCCTGGCTGATCAACAACTGGTGCTACTTCAACGAGAACTACTCCTTCCAGATCGACAAGGACGGCAAGGTCTACATGCCTCAGCTGACCGACGAATACCGTACCGCTCTGATCGAGATCGGCAAGATGTATGCCGAAGGTCTGATCAGCCCTCTGAGCTACTCCATCACCGGCTGGCCCGAACTGCGCGCTCTTACCGAACCCGCTGACGGCGTTGCCCTGCTGGGTGCCTTCTCCGGCCACAGCGATCTGGCCTTCGCTGTAGAAACCAACCCCGTTATGGACCAGTACGTTGCTCTGCCTCCTTTCAACTATGCTCCTCTGAACGGACCTTCCGCTCACTGCTACAACCTGATCACCACCGACTGCGAGCATCCTGAAGCTGCCATGACCGTTATCCTGACCATGCTGAGTGAAGAAGGCGGTATCCGCTCCTTCCACGGCGAGAAGGGCACTGACTGGGAATTCGGCGTCGACATCAACGACAAGCACGAAGGCACCAAGATCCTGAACCCCGATGCTTACAGCAGCATGGCTCTGACCCAGACCTGGGGCTCCAACGGCTGCGTACTGCTGACTCTGAACGGTTCTTCCCGTCAGCGTGTTATCATCGACAGCCAGCCCGACAAGACCACTTGGTCTGAGCGTACTCTGCAGCTGCTGAACTCTCACACCGAGCAGTACTTCGCCGTAGCGGAGAAGAACAACCCCAGCTATGCTTACCAGGGCGGTATCATTGCCACTCCTGAGGAATCCGAAGAGCTGAGCCTGTACTGGACCGATATGAACAACTTCATCAAGAACCAGCGCTCTCAGTTCATCACCGGCGAGCTGAACCCTGCCGATGACGCTCAGTGGAAGGCTTACCTGTCTGAGATCGAAAAGATGCACGTTGACCGTGTTCTTGAGATCCGTCAGGCTGAGTATGACCGCTTCCTTGAGATGAGTGTTAAATAATCTCCTGGTTTATTAAGGATGGCTCCGGGGCCGGACTTCCGGTCCCCGGAGCTTCTATTCAACCCTCTGCTAAGGAGAAACAAAAATGGCCAAAACTAAATCAGCGGAAGCTCAGACCGTCTCTCCCGCTGTCAAGAAGAAAAACAAATGGGCGCTCTTCAAGAAGCGCTTCAAGAAGAACTGGCAGCTCCACATGCTGTCGCTGATTCCCTTCGTTTACATCGTGATCGACCATTACGTGCCTATGTGGGGTACTCAGATCGCCTTCAGAAACTACCGGGCGAAGCAGGGTATCGTAGGCAGTGAATGGGTAGGCCTCAAGTGGTTCAAGCAGCTGCTGACCGGCTATAAGTTCCCTGAATTATTAAAGAATACTCTGTCGATCTCCTTCTACAATCTGCTGATCCAGATCCCCATGGCCGTGTTCATGGCCCTGCTGCTGCACATCTGCCGGAGGAAGGTCCTGAAGAAGGTAGCTCAGAACGTATCCTACATGCCTCACTTCATTTCCACCGTAGTATTGGTCGGTATGATGGATATGGTGCTGAACCCCGTAGTAGGTCTGGTGGGTACCATCTACAAGATGCTCGGCGGTACCGGTCAGCCTCTGGACGTCCGGACTTCCGTAAAGGCCTTCCGGCATCTGTACGTCTGGTCCGGCATCTGGCAGAACCTGGGATGGAGCTCCATCATTTATATCGCCGCCCTGTCCGGCGTATCCTCCGAGCTGCATGAAGCGGCTCAGATCGACGGCGCCAGCCGTTTCCAGCGTGTACTGCACGTGGATCTGCCGGCCATCCTGCCTACCGTGGCCATCAAGATGATCATGGACTGCGGTCACGTCATGTCCGTGGGTTACGAAAAGGCCTACCTGATGCAGAACGATATCAACCTTCCTGTGTCCGAGGTCATTTCCACCTACGTGTACAAGCAGGGTCTTAAGAACAACAAGCTGTCCTTCAGTACGGCCGTCGGCCTGCTGAACTCCGTAGCCAACTTAGCGGTAATCCTGGTGGTCAACTTCATCACCAAGAAGGCCAGCGACGGCGAGTATTCCCTGTTCTGAGGAGGTCCTTATGGCTAAGAAAAATAAAATCAAGGATTCCTGGGATGATAAGATCATGTACCTGATCGTCGGCATTCTGCTGACCATCATTCTGATCGCCGTGCTGTATCCTATGGTCTACGTAGTGTCCTGCTCCGTGTCCGACGGTATCGCGGTAGGCTCCGGCAAGGTCGTTCTGTGGCCCGTGGGCTTCACCCTGGACGGCTACCGACTGGTGTTCCAGCAGAAGAACGTGTGGATCGGCTTCAAGAACAGCGCGATCTACGTGATCTGCGGTACCACCTTCAGTATGTTCCTGACGATCCTCTGCGCATACCCGCTGTCCCGTCCCAACTACCAGTTCAGAGGCTTCCTGGTCATGCTCTACACCATCACGATGCTGTTCGGTGCCGGCCTGATCCCCAAGTACCTGCTGCTGTCCAAGCTGGGCCTGATCGATACCCGCTGGGCTCTGATCCTGCCGGGCGCTCTGGGAACCTACAACATGATCCTGGTGCGTACCTACTTCCGACACAGTGTTCCGAATGAATTGATAGAGGCCGCGGCCATAGATGGCTGCAGCGATCTGCGAACGCTGTGGAAGATCGTACTGCCGCTGGCCAAGTCCGTTATCTCCGTCGTGTCTCTGTACTACGCCGTCGGTAACTGGAACATGTACATGGCCGCCATCATCTACACCCGTAAGCCCGCCCTGGCTCCTCTGCAGGTCGTCCTGCGTCAGCTGCTGGATGCGGCAAATGTAGACCTGTCCGAGATCACGGATACCAAGCTGATCGCGGCGGCTATCAACGCCACCTCTCAGATCAAGTACGCCATGATCGTTGTGACCTCCGTCCCCGTTATCGCCATGTATCCTCTGGTGCAGAAGTATTTCCAGAAGGGTATCATGATCGGTTCCGTGAAGGGCTGAGCCGTCATCGGTATTTGCGAAGAGCGTCATGCCGCAATGGCATGGCGCTCTTTTTATGATTTTTTCGGCTGATTAGGCTTGACAAGCGCGGCGGAAAACTCTATACTGGGGAAAAATCACGAAAGGAGCGGTCACCATGCTGCAGAGTTATCTCTATTATATCTATATGAAGCAAGACCGCTGCGTTGACTGAACGGAGTTTTCTTCGTGATGAAGCGGTCTTGTCTTAGCGGACGGGGCCGATTTTTTTATGCGGTGAGCCGGCGCTGCCGGAGCCGCAGAAGGAGGTAGGGGTATGTTAATCAAGTTGCTGCTGCTGGTCGTTTTCTTCGCGGTGATGATCTTCGTGGGGATCCGCTGCCGCCGTCAGGCCACTGACGTGCGCGGTTTTGTCCTGGGCGGACGGAACGTGGGACCCTGGCTGACGGCATTTGCCTACGGGACCAGCTATTTCTCCGCGGTCATTTTCGTGGGCTACGCCGGACAGTTCGGCTGGAAATTCGGTATCGCCTCCACCTGGATCGGCCTGGGAAATGCCGCCATCGGCAGTCTGCTGGCCTGGGTGCTGCTGGGACGCCGGACCCGGATCATGACGCAGCATCTGCAGTCCCGGACCATGCCCGAGTTCTTCAAGCGGCGCTTCAACGCTCCCTGGATGGGGATCGTTTCCAGCCTGATCATCTTCATCTTCCTGATCCCTTACACCGCTTCCCTGTACAACGGCCTGTCCCGGCTCTTCGGCATGGCCTTTGATATCGACTATACCGTCTGCATTGTGGTGATGGCTGTCCTGACCGGCATATACGTCATTGCCGGCGGCTACATGGCGACCGCGATCAACGACTTCATCCAGGGCATCATCATGCTGGTGGGCATCGTGGCCATCATCGGCAGCGTGCTGAAGCTGAACGGCGGCTTCAACGGCTCCCTGGCGGCGCTGGCCATGGTGGAGGACGCGAGCGTGTCCACCGTTCCCGGCATCTTCGCTTCCTTCTTCGGACCGGATCCCGCGGGCCTGTTCGGCGTCGTGATCCTGACTTCCCTGGGGACCTGGGGCCTGCCGCAGATGGTGCAGAAATTCTACGCCATCAAGAGCGAAAAGGATATCCACAAGGGCACCGTGATCTCTACCGTATTTGCCGTGGTGGTGGCAGGCGGCTGCTACTTCCTGGGCGGCTTCGGCAGACTGTTCGACGTGGACGTCGCTGCGGTGGGCTTCGACGCCATCATCCCTTCGATGCTGAGCGAGCTGTCTCCCTTCCTGGTGGGCGTGGCCCTGGTCCTGGTGCTGTCCGCCTCCATGAGCACGCTGAGCTCGCTGGTGCTGACCTCCTCCTCCACGCTGACGCTGGACTTCATCCAGCCGGTGATGATGAAGGGGAAGGGCCTGGAGAAGAAAAACCTCCGGCTGATCCGGGTATTCGTCGCGATCTTCATCCTGATCTCCGCGGTCATCGCCGTGGTGCAGTACAAGCTGAACGTGACCTTCATCGCGCAGCTGATGGGCCTGTCCTGGGGCGCTCTGGCGGGCAGCTTCCTGGCGCCCTTCCTGTACAGCCTGTACTGGAAGCGCACCACCAAGGCCGCCTGCGCGGTATCCTTCGCCTGGGGCAGCCTGCTGATGCTGGCCAATATGCTCTTTAAGTCCGCTTTCCCGGCCTTCCTGCAGAGCCCCATCAACTGCGGCGCCTTTGCCATGGTCGGCGGCCTGGTCATCGTTCCGGTGGTGAGCCTGTTCACCGCCGCGCCGGAAAAGGCCCTCACCGAGGAGATCTTCGCCTGCTACGGCCAGAAGGTCATGGTGCCGGTGACGGAAGCCCTGAACGGCGAGGAGGTCAGCGAATAAGCCGGCAAATCCCCGCGCGGACGCGACAAGCTGAAAAAGATCCTCGAAAGGCCCTGATCTGCGGGCTTTCCGGGGATCTTCTGTTGTTCGGAGCTTACGAATAGGATAAAGCGGACCGATCCTTCCTCCGCCTCCTCACGCGAAGCGGAACTCCGCGCCGTTGGCCAGGGTGACGGACAGGACAGGCTTTCCCGTAAGACCCAGCGCTTCCTGACGGGCGGAGGCCTGCGCCAGAAGCTCGGCGACCGGGAAGGCATAGGCCCGCTCATTCCGGATATCCGTCCGCGACAGCTCGTAATGCGCCAGCCGCAGCTCGCCGCCGGGGACGGGCAGCAGGTATTTCAGCACGGCCGCCGCGTAATTGCAGCGGAGCACGCCCTCCGAAAGCGCCGCGGCAGGGACCTCCCAGGGCTTTTCCCCGGTCAGCTCCTTCGCGGTCACCGGCATATACCCGGAGTCGAAGAGGAAGCGGAAGCTGGCGTGCCACAGGAGCCGCCCGCTGCTCTGACAGAGCTCGCCCCTGCCGTTCACCTGCGGGAAGAAGCCCGCCTTCTGATCCTGGATCGGGACGTAGCTCTTCTCGGGATCGATAAGGCCCCGCTCGTCCCGCACGGTGACGGCGCTCCCCAGGGCCATCATGGAATGGCCGGCGGCGGGATTGCTGCCGTTCTGGGTCACCAGATCGGCGGGCTTAATGCAGGCATAGGCCTCCATCATCCGGGCTTCTCCGTTTGCCGCCAGGATCTCGGGGGTGGTGATGTCCCGGTAAAGGTCGTTCACGGAGAGGTCAAAGCTGTAGTCCCCCACGGGGAAAAAGCCGTTCTTCGGCACCAGCGTGAAGGAGATCATGCCGCCCCGCACGGAGGAGCAGGTGGCGGCGTAGGCCCAGCCGGTGGAGCCGGTGCAGGTATTGCCCAGCAGCGCGTTGCAGGCCTGGCCGAAGCGGCCCCCGGTCTCCGCGGGCGCCGCCTCCCGGATGAGGTCCGGCCGGATCAGCCCGGTCTCCGGGTCGAAGTATTCCCAGAAGCCGTAGAGCGTCACCTGGGCGTCGGTATAGGGCAGCCCCAGGTAGGTCTGATCCTTTTCAAACTGAAAATGCTTGCCGGCCACGGCGCCCTTCTTATAGTAGTCGAAGGCCTCCGGGGAGCGCCACTCCACGCTCAGCATGTCGTGCATGCAGCGGACGGTGGCCGCCCGCAGCTCCGCGCTGTCCGGCTGATGGTCAAAGCAGTAGCGGGGCAGCACCCGGCTGCGGGGATCCATTACTGTTAGCTCCTGAGTCATATAAACTCCCTTCTCCGGCAAACGCGTCTGTGTCAGACCCGCCGGGCTGTGATAGAAAACGGCCGCCCGCCTTCGGCAGCGCCGGAGGCAGGCGGTATTTTGCAGGACGGTCCGTCAGACGACCTTCTTCCCGGCCAAGTATACTTCCTTGATATTGACGTGATGGTCGATCAGCAGCAGGTCGGCGCGTTTGCCGACGGCGATCTCGCCCCGGTCGGTGAAGCCGGTCTCCATGGCAGGGTTATAGGCGGCCAGGCGGAAGGCTTCTGCCAGGGAGGCACCGGTGTGGGTCATCCAGTTGCGGACGGCGGCGTCCATGGTCAGCTTGGAGCCGGACACGTCTCCCTCGGCGGTAAAGTTGATGTCGGTGACGTCCTCCAGACCGGGCAGCGGGGCGCCGTCGCAGTCGGTGGCGTCGGTGATCAGCACGATGCGCTCATCGCCCTTGATCTTCCGGATCAGCCGCTGATTGTAGGGGTCCACGTGGACGCCCAGGCTGTCGCTGATGATCTCCGCCCAGAATTCGCTGTGATAGTTGACGGTCTCGTCCACGCAGACGCCGCGGCATTCGGGGTACTTCACCAGGTCGCCGGTGGCGTTGGTGTGGTGGGTGCCCACGCACATGCCGTAGGGGATCAGCCGCTCGGTCTGCTCGGGAGAGGCCTCGCTGTGGCCCACGGCAAATTTCGCCCTGGGGTTCGCGGCGTGCGCGGCCTTCACGAATTCCTCGATGCCGGGCAGCTCGGGCGCGACGGTCCAGAGATACACGTCGTCGCCGCAGGCCTCGATCAGCTGGTTATAGATCTCGGGCTTCAGCATATGGGTCCAGTGATGGGCACCCAGGGGAGAGCCGTATTTGTCGCTGGTGTAGGGGGCCTCCATGTTGATGCCCACCAGGTTCGGGGCGGAGCCGTCGTGGATCGCGGCGCGGATGCGCCTGATGCCCGCCATCATTTCCGGGAAGGGATGCCGCTCGGAGGTGGTGGCCAGGACGCTGGTGGCGCCGTGTCTTAAGGCCTCGGCGGCGGGGGTCACCGGATCGTACACGAAGCGGATGGCCGCGCAGGCGTGGGTGTGGGTATCGAACATGCCGGGAGCCAGGTACAGGTCATGGCCGTCGATCACCTCGGCGCCCTCGGGGCAGACGAACTGCTTCATGGGGCCGAAGTCCTTGATGATATCGTTTTCCGTGAGCAGATAGGCCTTGGGCAGATAGTGGTCCCGCAGCACCAGCTCGACGTTGATAAAGGCAAGCATTGATTCAGTCCTCCTTAGAAATACCGGGCCTTCTTCAGGAGAAGGCCCGGTGTGCGGAACGTGCGGACGCTCAGTCGACCTTTTCCCCGCCCAGGTAAACGGCCTTGATATTGACGTGATGGTCGATCAGCAGCAGGTCGGCGCGTTTGCCGACGGCGATCTCGCCGCGGTCGGTGAAGCCGGTCTCCATGGCCGGGTTGTAGGCGGCCAGGCGGAAGGCTTCCACCAGGGAAGCACCGGTGTGGGTCATCCAGTTGCGGACGGCGGCGTCCATGGTCAGCTTGGAGCCGGACACGTCGCCCACGTTGGTGAAGTTGATGTCGGTGACGTCCTCCAGACCGGGCAGGGGAGCGCCCTTGGAGTCGGTGGCGTCGGTGATCAGGATGATGCGCTCATCGCCCTTGATCTTGCGGATCAGCCGCTGATTGTAGGGGTCCACGTGGACGCCCAGGCTGTCGCTGATGATCTCGGCCCAGAATTCGCTGTGGTAGTTGACGGTCTCGTCCACGCAGACGCCGCGGCACTCCGGATACTTCACCAGGTCGCCGGTGGCATTGGTGTGGTGAGTGCCGATGCACAGGCCGTAGGGGATCAGCTTCTCGATTTGTGCGGGAGAGGCTTCGCTGTGGCCCACGGCAAATTTCGCCCTGGGGTTCGCGGCGTGTGCCGCCGCGACGAAGCCCTCGATACCTTCGAGCTCAGGGGCGACCGTCCAGATGCAGACGTCGCCGCCGCAGGCCTCGATGACCTTATCGTAGATCTCGGGCTTCAGGGAGTTGGTCCAGTAGTGGGCGCCCAGAGGAGAGCCGTATTTGTCGTTCATATAGGGGCCTTCCATGTTGATGCCGACGATGTTGGGCGCGGTGCCGTCGTGCATGGCGGTGCGGATGCGCGCGATCGCCTCCAGCATCACGTCGAAGGTGTGCTTCACAGAGGTGGTGGCCAGCACAGAGGTGGCGCCGTGCTTCAGGGCGGCGGCAGCGGGGGTCACGGCATCATAGGCATAGCGGACGCCCTCGCAGGCGTGGGTGTGGGTATCGAACATGCCGGGAGCCAGATAAAGGCCGCCTCCGTCGATCACCTCGGCACCCTCGGGGCAGACGAACTGCTTCATGGGACCGAAGTCCTTGATGGTATCGTTTTCCGTGAGCAGATAGGCCTTGGGCAGATAGTGGTCCCGCAGCACCAGCTCGACATTGGTAAAGGCAAGCATTGAATCAGTCCTCCTTAAAGAATAAACCTGCCATGATTATAGGGCAGAACCGGCCGATATGCAAGGGCTTCGGCGGTTTTCCGGCCGGATTTCGACGGATTTCCGGGCGCGGCGAAGGATTTCGTTTGCCTTTCCCCGGAAAATGCGTTATGATAAAATGCGGCGCAGGGGAAGCCCCAATCAGGCGCCGCAAGGGGAAGCCATGGGAAAGCTGTTTTACATCATCGGAAGAAGTGCCAGCGGAAAGGACCGGCTGCAGAAGGAGCTGCAGCGGCGCTTCGGCGATGCCCTGCGGCCGGTGGTGATGTATACCACCAGACCTATGCGCAGCGGGGAGCAGGAGGGCGAGGCCTATCATTTTATCACGCCGGAGACCTTTGCCGTGTGGCAGCAGGCCGGCAGGGTGATCGAGTCCCGGACCTATCAGACCGTTCACGGCCCCTGGACCTACGCTACCCTGGACGACGGCCAGATCGACCTTTCCCGCCACGCCTACCTGATGGTGGGCACCCCGGAATCCTACTGCGGGGCGCGGGATTATTTCGGCGCGGACGCCGTGATGCCGCTGTTCATCCATGTGGAGGAGGGGCAGCTCCTGCAGCGGGCCCTGCTGCGGGAAATGGCGCAGGAGCAGCCGAAATACGCGGAGCTTTGCCGCCGCTTCCTGGCGGACGCGGAGGATTTCTCCGCCGAAAAGCTGGAGGCGCTGAAGCTGCCGCGGGTCTTTGAAAACGACGATTTCGACCGCTGCGCGGACGAGCTGGAGGCTGCCATGCGGGAGGCCCTGCAATGACCGCCGCCGAAGCCTTTTTCGCGGCAAACGTGGCCCGGGGCACCGTGGGCCATGCCTTCCTCCTGGAGGGCACGGACCGGGAGCTCAGACGGCGCGCGGCCGAGCATATCCTGAGCCTGCTGCTCTGCGAGACCCACGAGGGCTGCGGGACCTGCGAGGCCTGCCGGGCGCTGCAGGGCGGGAACTACCCGGACGTGATCTGGGTCAGGCACGAAAAGCCGGACACGATCTCCGTGGGCGAGATCCGCAGCCAGTTGGTGGAGGATATGGGGATCAGACCCTACCGGGGCGGCCTCAAGATCTACCTGGTGGATGAGGCGGAGAAAATGAATCCTCAGGCGCAGAACGCCCTGCTGAAGACCCTGGAGGAGCCGCCGGCCTACGGGATGATGTTCCTGCTGACGGAGAACCGGAGCCGGATGCTGCCGACGGTGCTGTCCCGGCTGACGGTGCTGTCCGCGGAGGAGACGGAGGAAGCAGGGGACCTGTCGGCGGACGAGGGGCGTTCCGCGCTGGCGGCTCTGGTGGAGAATCTGGAGACGCTGCCGGTGGCCGAGCTGGCCGGGGCGGCGGCTGCCCTTTCCGCGAAGGGGCTGGAGCCCAAGGCGGCGGTATCGCTGCTGAAAACGGTCCTGCGGGACATCGGAAGGACAAAGGCGGGAGCCGCCGGGGAGAGTTTTCTGGACGCCGGCTGCCTTGCCCGCTGTGCGGAGCTGATCAGTGATCCGGAATGGTCGGCGCTGTGGGATTTTCTGGAGGAAAGCCGGAGACGGCTGGAGGCCAACGGGAATCCGGATCTGGTTTTGGAGGTCTTTTTCCTGAGATTCAGGGATGCCATAAGACGGGGCGTGAACCGCGCCGGAGAAAAAGACCGGTGATTGATAGATGAGGAGAAAAAAAGATGAAAATTGCAGGAGTGAGATTCCGCCGCGCGGGTAAGCTGTACCCCTTTGCGGTGGGGGATTTAGAACTGAAAAGAGACCAGCGGGTGATCGTGGAGACCGCCAGCGGGCTGGAGATCGGTACCGTGGTCTATGCCGATAAGGAAGCGGCCGAGGACAGCGAGGAGGTCAAGGGCATCCGCAAGGTGGTGCGTCTGGCCACCGCGGAGGACCTGGAGCGCGAGGGCCGCAACCGCCAGAAGGAGGCAAATGCCTTCAGGACCTGTGAGGAGAAGATCGCGAAGCATAAGCTGGCGATGAAGCTGGTGGCCGTGGAATATACCTTCGACGGCAACAAGATCCTGTTTTATTTTACGGCGGACAACCGGGTGGATTTCCGGGAGCTGGTGAAGGACCTGGCCTCCGTGTTCCATACCCGTATCGAGCTGCGGCAGATCGGCGTGCGGGACGAGACCCGTATCCTGGGCGGCCTGGGCATCTGCGGGCGGGAGCTGTGCTGCCACAGCTATCTGGCGGATTTCAGCCCCGTGTCCATCCGCATGGCCAAGGACCAGAGCCTGTCCCTCAATCCCACGAAGATCTCCGGGACCTGCGGCAGGCTGATGTGCTGCCTGAAGAATGAGGAGGATACCTACGAGTATCTGAACAGCCGTCTGCCGGGCCTGGGCGACCAGGTGATCATTAAGGACGGAAACGTCAAGGGGACGGTGAAGAGCGTGAACGTGCTGCGGCAGACCGTGGAGGTACTGATCACCGGCGACGACGACACGGACATCCGGATCTGCCCGGTGGACGAGCTGAGCTTCCATGCCCGCCACCGGAAGGGAAAGGCCAAGCTGAGCGAGCAGGAGCTGAAGGAAATGAAGGAGCTGGAGGCCTTGGAGAAGGACGACAAGGTCGGCGGCAAATATGACTGATAGGACAGGCACGGTCACGGGAGAGGCTCCCGCTCTGCGCCTGGATGAGCTGGGGCGTAAGGGCTACCGGATCCTGCAGGATCCGGCGGCCTTTTGCTTCGGTATGGACGCGGTGCTGCTGGCGGATTTCGTCCGGGCGAAGAAAACGGACCGGGTGATCGATCTGGGCACCGGCAACGGGATCCTGCCCCTGCTGCTGGACGCCCGGGACCGGGGCGGCAGCTTCGAGGCGCTGGAGCTCCAGCCGGAGGCCGCAGCGCTGGCCCGCCGGAACGTGAGTCTGAACGGCTGCGAGGACCGCATCCGCGTGACGGAGGGGGACATCCGGGAGGCATCCCGGCTCTTCGGCCGCAGTCGCTTCGAGGTGGTCGTCACGAACCCGCCCTATATGCCGGCGGAAAGCGGCCTGGTAAATCCCGCCTCGGCCAGAGCCATCGCCCGGCACGAGCTCTGCTGCCGGCTGGAGGACGTGCTGCGGGAGGCCGCCGCGCTTCTGGTGCCCGGCGGAGAGTTCTTCATGGTCCACCGGCCCGAGCGGCTGGGGGACATTTGCCGGCTGATGCGGGACTATGGTCTGGAGCCCAAGGAGCTGCGCTTTGCCTACTCCTTCCCGGACAGCCCGGCGGAGCTGCTGCTGGTCCGCGGCAAACGGGGCGGCAGGCCCTTCCTGCAGGTGGACCCGCCCCTGATCATCAACCGGGAGAAGGGCGTCTATACCGACGAGGTGTATGAAATGTATTTCGGCAGACCCAGAGAGGAGAAGCGATGAGCGGAACCCTGTATCTTTGCGCGACCCCCATCGGCAATCGGGGGGATATCACGGAGCGGGTGAAGAAGACCCTGACGGAGGTGGACCTGATCGCGGCGGAGGACACCCGCCACAGCCGGGAGCTGCTTTCCGGCTACGGCATCGAAACGCCGCTCACCAGCTATCACGAGCACAACAAATACGAAAAGGCCGAGCAGCTGCTGGAAAAGCTGCAGGCGGGGCAGAACATCGCCCTGATCACCGACGCGGGGACCCCGGCGATCTCCGACCCCGGCGAGGTGCTGGTGGATCTGTGCCACGAGGCAGGGGTGACGGTGACGTCGCTGCCCGGCGCCTGCGCCCTGATCACGGGGCTGACCCTGTCGGGGCTCCCGGCGAGACGCTTCATCTTCGAGGGCTTCCTGCCCATGGAGAATAAGGAACGGCGGGAGGTGCTGGATTCCCTGAAGCGCGAGGCCCGCACCGTGATCCTGTACGAGGCGCCGCACCGGCTGGCCCGCACCCTGGCGGAGCTGGCGGAGACCCTGGGCGGGAGCCGCCGGATCTGCCTTTGCCGGGAGCTCACCAAGCTCCACGAGGAGGCTGTGCGGACCACGCTGGGCGAGGCGCTGGCGCAGCTGGCGGAGAAGGAGCCCCGCGGCGAATACGTCCTCATCCTGGAGGGAAAGCCCCGGGAGGAGACGGAGGCGGAGGCCCGCAGCCGCTTCGAGGGCCTGTCCCCGGAGGAGCATCTGGCTTTGTATACCGCCGAAGGCATGGACAAAAAAGAGGCCATGAAACGCATGGCCTCCGATCTGGGCATCAGTAAACGGGACGTTTATCAGATGCTGCTCAAATAAGCATATACCCACTGCTCCGCAGCCAGTACCGTATCCAGGTCCGGCTGCGGTGTTTTATTGTCCGCCTCCGCGGCGTTCATGGCCCTCTCGATGGAACGGATGATCCCCGGGTAGGAGAGCTCGCCCTTCAGGAACCGGGCCACCGCCCATTCGTTGGCCGCGTTGTATACGGTGGGCAGGATGCCGCCGGCCCTTCCGGCCGCGTAGCCCAGCCCCAGCCCCGGAAAATTCTCCCAGTCGGGCGCCTCGAAATGCAGGTCCTTCAGCTGCCAGAAATCCACCGGCTCCGCCACCGGCGCCTGCCGCTCCGGGTAGTAGAGGGCGTATTCGATGGGGATCCGCATGTCCGCGGGCCCCAGCTGGGCCTTCACCGAGCCGTCCCGATACTCTACCATGGAATGGACGATGCTCTGGGGATGCACCACCACCTTGATCTGATCGTAGGGCATATCATAGAGCCAGTGGGCCTCCATCACCTCCAGCCCCTTGTTGACCAGCGTGGAGGAGTCCACGGTGATCTTGGCGCCCATGGCCCAGTTCGGATGCTTCAGGGCATCCTCCGGGCGGATATGCTCAAGCTCTTCCCGGCGTTTGCCGCGGAAGGGACCGCCGGAGCAGGTGAGCCACAGCCTTGTCACGGCGGCGGGGTCCTCTCCATGAAGGCACTGGAACAGGGCGCCGTGCTCGCTGTCCACCGGCAGGAGGCGGATGCCGCATTCCTTAGCCAGAGGGACGATGAGCTGGCCGGCTGTGACCAGGGTCTCCTTATTGGCGATGGCGATGTCCCGGCCGGCCCGGATGGCGGCCATCGTAGGCCTGAGGCCGATCATGCCCAGGATCGAGACGGAGACCATGTCTGCCGGAACGCCGGCAGCGACCTCCAGCAGGCCCGCGTCTCCGCTCACCACCTTCACGGAGGTATCGGCCAGACGCACGGCCAGGTCCCGGGCCGCCTGCTCCTGCCAGACCGCCACCAGCTCGGGCCTAAATTCCCGGGCCTGGGCCTCCAGGCGAGTGATATCGGAGCCGGCGGAAAGGGCCGTCACCCGATATCCGCCGATATGTCTGACAACGTCCAGCGTCTGCCTCCCGATGGAACCGGTGGAGCCGAGGATTGATAATTTTTTCATGGGAAAACCTCATTTTTTATCGGTATTTGCAAAGTATTATAACCTATTTTAACTAATTTTGCAAACGGATGAAACGAAGGAGACCAAGGGCGTTTTTCGGCTTAAAACTAAGAACAGACGCAAAAGACTTATGTTTTAATCGTGACAGGCTATAACTTTTGTGGTATGCTTCTTATATAAATCCCCGTAGGGGAATTGTCAGGAGGAAACCAATCATGTCTTATGTTGATGAGGTGCTGGCTCAGGTCAGCGAGCGGGATTCCAATCAGCCCTTGTTCCTGCAGACGGTTACGGAAGTTCTGAACTCCCTTCGTCCCATGATCGACAAGGATGAGGAAAAATATCGCAAGGCAGCTCTGCTGGAAAGACTGGTAGAGCCCGAGAAAATCATCACCTTCCGTGTTCCGTGGGTGGACGATCAGGGTCAGGCCCACGTGAACCGCGGCTTCCGCGTGCAGTTCAACAGCGCCATCGGCCCGTACAAGGGAGGCCTGCGTTTCGCGAAGAACGTGACCCTGGATACCGTTAAGTTCCTGGGCTTCGAGCAGTGCTTCAAGAACAGTCTGACCACCCTGCCCATCGGCGGCGCCAAGGGCGGTTCCGACTTCGATCCCATCGGCAAATCCGATGCCGAGGTGATGCGCTTCTGCCAGAGCTTCATGACCGAGCTGTACCGCTACATCGGCGGTGACTGCGACAGCCCTGCCGGCGACATGGGTGTCGGTGCCCGTGAGATCGGCTATCTGTACGGCCAGTACAAGAGAATTCTGGGCCGCTTTGACGGCGCAGGCGTGACCGGTAAGGCTCCCCAGTACGGCGGATCCCTGGGCCGTCCCACTGCCACCGGCTACGGTGCCACCTACTATGCTCAGGAGCTGATCAAGACTCTGGGCCGCAAGCTTGAGGGCGCTACCGTTGCCATCTCCGGTTTCGGTCAGGTAGCCTGGGGCGTTGCCGAGAAGATGACTCAGCTGGGCGCCAAGGTCGTGACCATTTCCGGTCCCGACGGATACGTATACGACAAGGACGGCATGAACCAGGAGAAGGTCAACTTCCTGCTGGAGATGCGTGCCACCGATCCCATGCACTGCAAGCCCTATGCGGATAAGTTCGGTGCTGAGTTCTTCCCCGGCCAGAAGCCTTGGGGCCGCGTAAAGGCTGACTACTACATGCCTTGCGCCATGCAGAACGACGTTCGTCTGGAGGATGCCCAGAGAATGGCCGCCGAGGGTACCTGCGACGTGCTGATCGAGGTCGCCAACATGCCCACCACTCAGGATGCCATCGACTTCCTGCGTGAAAAGGGCTGGGTCGTGGCTCCCTCCAAGGCTGTCAACGCCGGCGGTGTGGCCGTTTCCGAGATGGAGATGGCTCAGGATGCGGCCAAGTATCCCTGGTCCGCTGCCGAAGTGGAAGAGAAGCTGCACGGCATCATGAAGAACATCTTCCAGAGCTCTCTGGATGCTGCCAACAAGTACGGCCTGGACGGCGTGAAGTGCCTGATCGAGGGCGCTAACCTGGCTGCCGCTGACAAGATCGTAGCCGCTATGATGGCTCAGGGTATTGTCTAAACCGTTATTTGGTAGTAAAATAAGCTGAAGAGCCCCCGACGGGAGACCGCCGGGGGTCTTTTATTTCAAGGAGCGCGTACTATGACCGGTAAATCCTCTCAGATTAACATGACGGAAGGCAATATCCTGAAGCTGATGGTGACCTTCGCTCTGCCCATCCTGGCGGGCAACCTGTTCCAGCAGCTCTACAATATGGTGGACACCTGGACGGTGGGCAACTTCGTGAGCAACGAGGCCTTTTCCGCCGTGGGGACCGTGACCCCCATCTGCAACATGCTGATCGGCGCCTTCATGGGCTTTTCCAACGGCGCGGCGGTGCTGATCTCCCAGCTTTTCGGCGCAGGGAAGGAGGACGAGGTCCGGACCGCGGTGCATACCGCCGCGGCGGCCTCCCTGGTGCTGGCGGTGGTCTTTACCGCGCTGGGCCTGCTGCTGACCCCGCTGCTGCTGGGCTTCATGAACCTGGAGCCGGAGGTATTTGCCGAGGCGAAGAGCTACCTGTATATCTACTTCGCGGGGCTGTTCGGGCTGCTGTTCTATAACATGGGCTCCGCCATCCTCCGGGCCGTGGGCGATTCCCAGCGGCCCTTCTACTTCCTGGCGGCCTGCTCTGCGGTCAATATCGTGCTGGACCTTTTCTTCGTGATCGTGCTCCATTTAGGCGTGGAGGGCGTGGCCTATGCCACCATCATCGCCCAGTTCGTCTCCGCCTGGCTCACGGTCCGCTGCCTGCTGCGGCGCGGGGACTGCGTCCGGCTGCAGCCGAAGAAGATCGCGATCCAAAAGGACCAGCTGAAGATCATGGTGCGCCTGGGCATCCCCAACGCCCTGCAGATGGCCATCGTGGCCTTCTCCAACATTTTCGTGCAGGGCTACATCAACTATTTCGGCACGGACATCACCAGCGCCTGGACCGCCTATCTGAAGATCGATTCCCTGGTGATGATGCCGATGATGGCCGTCGCCCAGTCTGCGATGACCTTTGTGGGGCAGAACCTGGGGACCGGCGACGTGAAGCGCGCGAAGAAGGGCGTCCGGCTGAGCCTTGCCTTAAGCATCGGGATCTGTCTGGCCATGGCGGTGGTCGTGAATCTGACGGCCCCGGGGCTGGTGGCCTTCTTCAACGACAAGCCCGAGGTGGTGGAAAACGGCGCCCGCTTCGTCCGGGTGATGGCCTGGCTGATGTTTTCCTGCGCCGTCAATCAGGTCCTGGCCAGCGCCCTCAGGGGCGGCGGCGACAGCCTGGCCCCGATGATCATCATGGTGGTCTCCTTCAGCCTTTGCCGGCAGCTCTATCTGTATATCATGGCAAATTATATCTCCAATACGGTGATGCCCATCGCCCTGGGCTATCCCTTCGGCTGGATCATCTGCAGCCTGCTGATGATCGTGTATTATCTGAAGGTGGGCCTGGGGAAAAAGAGCCTGGTGAAACGGCCAGAATGACTTGTAAAGCGCGGCATTTTACGCTATAGTGAAAGAAAGATCACGGAAACACGAAGCAATATGACGGGCTCCCCAAAGGTCCTTCCCGGGACTTAGGGGCAGAGAAAGGAGAAAAGATGAAACGTGGCGGAAAGACAGCGGCCCTTTTGGCACTGAGTCTGCTGCTGATGCTGCTTGCGGCAGCCTGCGGCGGAAAGGACACTCCCGAGAGCACGGCCTCTTCCCCAAAAGAGACGGCCGGACCGACGGAGGAAAAGACGGAGGGAACGGCGGCGGAGGATCCTGTGCCCGCGGCCGATGACCCTTACGAGGCGATGATCGGCAAGACTTTCCGGGAGCTGGGCGCGGAGGTCATTCAGCAGGCCGTCGTGGAAGCCGGCCTGGCCCTGAACGAAAAGAACCCCTACGTCCAGTATCAGTACACGATGCCTCTGACGGCACAGGTGGATATGGGCCCCGAGATGGAGACGGCCTTCTGGACACCGGAAATGGTCGCGGCGGATACGCCCTACTATGCCAACTGCCGGTGCATGGGCGGTGACATCCTGTACAATGCCCTGGGCGTCAAGCTGGGCTGCAGCCGTCAGAACTGGATGCCGAATTCCACGCATCAGGACATGCTGCTCCTGACCTTCCGGTCCGCGGCAGCGGCCTCCCAGAGCGCGGCCGTAGACAACAAGACCGTATTTGACGATAAGGAAAAATTCCTGGAGACGCTGCTGCCGATGCTGGAGCCCGGCGATATCCTGTATATCTGGAAGGGCGGCTTTTACCACGTGGAGGTCGTGCTGGGAGACTGCTTCGGAGACGGGCAGGACTGGCTGGTGCACTGCTATCCGGTAAATGGCGGCAGCTCCAACTGCTGGCCCCGGGGCAGCACGAATCAGTCGGCCAGCAATCCGGTCACGGTGGACAATTTCCTGGTGAAGGATCCGCTGGAGCCCCGCGGCGCCTGCATCCTGCAGACCGTGGCGGACTGCGTGACCAATCCCAATGCCTCTCCGAACTACCGGGTCAACGATCCCGCCTGCACGGAGGCGTATTTGCTGAGGCCCGCGCAGGGCAAGGCCGTGCTGGACGCGGTGATCCCCGAAGACACGGTGACCCGCCTCAAATACCGCCGTCTGGACCAGGTGAAGAGCTTTACCGTGGACGGGACTCCGTACTTCGTGTCCCAGGCGCTGCCGACGGGCAGCGAGGTGAAGGTCAGCCTGACGCTCACCAATAACGGCAAGGAAAATTACAGCGGCATGTCCGTCACGGAGCTGATCCCGGAGGGGACCACTCTGGTGGAGGGCAGCGTGAATCGGGACGGCGCCGTCAAGGACGGCAAGATCAGCTGGACCGTGGATATCAAAGCCGGAAAGAGCGCGATCCTTTACTATACCGTGAAGATCGACGCGCCTGCCGGCAGCGTGCTCAGCTTCCCCGCCGGCGCGGTGGAGCACATCGCGACCCGCAGCGCCGAGTTCAGAGTCGGCAAGGGCGGACTGAACGCGCAGCAGCTGGCCCTGCTGAACAGGGTGGCGGAGGAAGAGCAGCTGCCCGAGGCGCTGGTGCAGAAGACCGAGTTCATGGACCTGGGGGTATTTGCCGGGTTCTACAGGGAAGCGCTGGGCATAGAGGTCGAGATGCCCGCCACGGCCGAGGAGCTGCTGGACACCCTCTTCGTCCAGAAGAAAAAGTACGACAGCGAGGGCGGCACCGTATACATGCTGCAGCCGAAGCCGGAGCTGACGGCGGCGGAGCAGGCAATCGACGGGCTCAGGGTCATCCGAAGCACGACCGGCTATTTCGTCTTCCTGGAGGACATGCTCGGGGTCTCCGACCGGGCCATCGATCTGAACGAAAAATTCTACGAGCCCGGGGACTGCTTCCTGGTGCTGGATACGCATCGCAATCCCAAGGAAACGCTGGACACCGACAAGGCATACTATTATCTCTATCTGGGGAACGGCAAGGTGCTCCGGTATACCAAGGACGGTTTTTCCGTAACGGACTATGACAAGACCATCCGCCGGCATTTCATGGCGGATACGCTGATCTGCCTGCGGCCGACGCAGACGGCGGACCCTGCGGTCAAGCTGCCGGAGGGCAAATGGGGCCCCCTGCAGCGTCAGGTCAACCTGGCCCTCGGCGCGAAGGTGACCACCAGCTATGAGCTGGTGGACGGCAAGGCCCTGCCGCTGGACATGATCAACAACGGTAAGACCGCTATTGACGGCACCAACATGGCAGCCCTGAAGTTCAGCAAGGACGGCGAGATCCTCTTCGATCTGGGGCAGGTGCAGGAGGTGTCCGGCTATCGGATCTGGAACTACGAATGGCCCATGGAATACGGCATGGCCACGGCCTGGAAGGTCTACGGCTCCGAGGACGGCAAGGAATACACGCTGCTTGACGACGTGAAGCTGGATACATCCTCCTTTGCCGCCTTCACGCAGTACGCCTCCGTGGTCCGGGACGGCGAGCCCGACGGCGGGAGCTTTGCCGCGCCGGTCAAGGCCCGCTATATCAAGCTGACGGTGGAGGAATGCATCCAGGGCAGCTATTGCTCCGAAGCGCATATCCGGATGTATGAGGTCGAGATCCTGGGCAGGAAGGCCGAGCCCGTGAACCTGGCGCCCAAGGCTGCGGTAAATTCCACCTATCCCATCATCCTGGCGGACACCTATCAGCCCTATCTGATCAACGACGGCAGCGAAGCGGCGGGCCTGACGGACTGCGCCGGCTGGTATTTCCGGGATAACTGCGAGATCCTCTTCACGCTGGAGAAGGAAAGCACGCTTACCGGCTACAAGCTGCTGAACATGAACGAGCCGGAGATCTACGGCGGGGTGAAGGCCTGGAAGGTCCTGATCTCCGCCGACGGCGAGAACTGGACGGAGGTCGATGACGGTACGGACCTCTCCAAGACCCCCGCCTCCCGGACGCTGGAGACCCCGATGACTGCCAAATACGTCAAGCTGGTGGTGCTGGATTCCCACTGCAACACCAAGCTGGCGGACACGGTGGCCGATAAGCGGGTCATCCGTATCGCCGAATTCGAGATCTTCGGGTACTGAACCGAAAGAAAAAAGCAGGAACCCCGGGGAGCGCGGCGGCCAAAG
>JAZLJI010000024.1:0-15766 GCA_045617825.1 Lachnospiraceae bacterium | reverse complement strand
CGTCTGTTTTTCCGCCTTTTTGCCCCGAAAAGGGGCGTAAGGGCGCGGAGCCTGTGAAATATTTCATGAAACGGAGCGCACGTGCATAAGTCGGATCGTAGCCATGTCGTTCTGTGAGCCAAGGAGTTGATGTGATGTGTTGTCTTCCTAAGACCGCTTGGCCTCCGACTTCGTCTGTTTTTCCGCCTTTTTGCCCCGAAAAGGGGCGTAAGGGCGCGGAGCCTGTGAAATATTTCATGAAACGGAGCGCACGTGCATGAACGCTGCTGCTTTTTTCGCCCCTCCCGCAGGGGGGCGCTTTTCCAATCGGCGCATCCTGGCGCTGTTCCTGCCGCTGTTTTTGACCTCGGTGGTCTCCCATCTTTCCGGCCTGCTGGACACGGTGATCGCCTCGGACATCTGCGAGGAGGCCACCGTGGGCGTGTCCTATGCCTCGACCGTGGCCCAGCTCTGCCAGTATCTGGTCGAGGGCTTCGTCACCGGCGGCAGCATCCTGACGGTGCAGTACGTGGGCAAGGGCGACGACCGCCGTGCCGGGGACGCCTCCCGCAGCACGCTTTACCTGGTATTTGCCCTGCTCCTGCTGACGCTGACCATGCTGTTTGCCCCGGAGCGGGTGATCCGCCTGGCCATCGGCAAAGCCGTCCCCGCGGAGACGCTGGCCTACGGCGGCCGGTACCTTTCCCTGCATATGCTGTCGCTCCCCATCAGCGGCTTTGCCTCGGTGATGGCGCAGATCCAGCAGGCCCAGGGGAACACCCGGATCACCATGCGGGTCTCTCTGGCCACCACCGCCGCCACGCTTTTCGGCAAATGGCTCTTCACCCTTCTGATGCCGGGCCGGGTGGAGGCGCTGGCGCTGTCCACCGTGCTGGGGACGCTCACGGGCGCGGTGCTCTGGCTCGTGATATTTAACAGAAGACCGCAGGCGGTGCGGCTGGCGGGCAGCGGAGAGCGGATCCTCTGGGAGCGCTCTCTGCTGGGCCGGGTGATCGCGCTGGGCCTCCCGGTGGGACTGGGCAACATGGCGATCCCGCTGTGCCAGATCCTGATCCAGCGGATGGTGGCGGGATACGGGACTCTGGAAAGCGCCGCCTGCGCCATGGCGGGAAAGCTGCAGTCGCTCTGCATCGTGATCCCGGCCTCCTGGCTGACCGTGACCTCCATCGTGATCGGTCAGTGCCTCGGCGCGGGCGAAACAGAACACGCACGGCAGTACGTGGGGCATTTGTCGAAGCTCTGCTTTGCCATGCAGCTGGTCAATGCCGCGCTGGTGCTGCTGCTGAAGAACAGCATCCTCGGCTGGTTCGGCGCCAGACCGGAAACGCTGGAGGTCACCGGACGGCTGTTCGTGATCTATACCCTCTGCAATCTGTTCTTTTACATCGGGGCCTACGGGGTCCTGCCCACGGCGCTCAGGGCCGGCGGAGATACCCGCTATCCGATGATCCTGTCGCTGATCGGGCTGCTGGGCGTCCGGGTGGGCGTCGGGTACCTGATGGGCACCGTCCTGGGACTGAAAAGCGTCGGGGTCTATATGGGCCTGTTCGCGGACTGGGGCGTTCGCGCCCTCCTGCAGTTCATCCGCTTTAAGAGCGGCAAATGGTGCCAGAAGAAGCTGGTCTGACGCGGCAGCCTCACGGGAGGCCCCCGCGAAAGAAGAGGAGAACGTCGGATGAAACGTCGGATAAGAAGGTTGGCGCTGCTGCTGACGCTGGTCTGTCTTACGGGCTGCCTTGCGGGCTGCGGAGCAGGCGGGACCGGGACCACAGCGGCGCAGCCCGCGGAGTCCGGCACAGCCGCCGCGACAGAGCCGGAGGAGACCGAGGCCGTGAGGAATAAGGAGGAGGAAAAAACCATGCTGGAGCATGAAGGAAAAGCCATAGCCATCCCGGATCAGCGCTTTGACGCGGCGGACCCGGAGGAATACTGGATCAGCACCCTGCTGGATACCCGGAAGAAGGCCTCCGTCAGCAGCGAGCAGCGCTATGAGGGGCAGCTGTCTCTGAAGCTGGAGAGCGACCGCACGAACCCCGTGGCCCGGCAGAGCCGGAAGCTGGACGGGGTGAAGGAGGGGTACCGCTACCGCCTGACGGCGATGGTCTATACCGAGGATCCGACCTGCGCGCCGCAGATCGGCGTCTCCTTCTATACCCAGGACGGGATCTCGGCGGGTATCTTCCAGACCGGCGCCTTCACCGCCCGGCTGCCCGAGACCGCGGAGCGCGGCAAATGGCAGCCCCTGGAGCTGACCGCCGTGGCTCCCAGCGCCGCCGTGGCCCTGGCCGTCACCCTGGAAAATCCCGCGGGCGCCGCGGGCTGCTGCTATTTTGCCGGCCTGGAGCTTTCCGAAATGCCGCTCATTCCCAACGGCGACTTCCGCCTGGGACCGGCCGGCTGGACCGGCGAGGGCCTCACGGTCAGCGGAGAACGGCTGACGGTCCCTGCCGGATCCTGCGCGGTCAGTGAGCGGATCCCGGTCTTCCCGGATACCTGCTACTTCTTCTCGGCGGAGGGAAACGGCAGCTTCTGCCTGCAGTTCCTGGACGAGAAGGGGCAGCTGCTGGACGAGGCCTTCGGAAAACGCGCGGCGGAGCTCCGGTCTCCCGAAGAGGCGGCCTTCCTGCAGATCCTGCTCCCGGCGGAGGAAAAGAGCGAGTACGCGCATTTGCGGCTGCAGGCCTCCGGCAGAGGGCTGGAGACCGTGCCGGACCGGCAGGAGAACCGCTTCTCCGTGCAGGAGGGAAAGCAATATGTGCTGACCGCCGAAATGCAGGAGGGAGGCGTGCTGTATGCCTTCGCGCAGAATTACCGGCTGGATCCCGCCGGGATCTTCCGGGAGCTGAAGGCTCCGGGCGCGGGCTGGCAGCCGGTGCGGATGGAGTTAGACGCGGTCCCCATCGACCCCGACACCGAGAACCGCTTCCTGCGGATCGTGGCGAAGGATCCGGAAAAGGTGAGAGCGCTGAAGCTGTACGCGGTGACCGACTCGGTCGCCAACGCCTCCTTCGAGAACGCCCAGCCCGCCCCGGGGATGAGCCTTCCCTTCGGCTGGACGGCCTTCGGTCATGCCGCGGTCTACGCGGCCACGGATGCGGACCAGCGTACCGCCGGTCACCGCGGCCTGGCCGTTGAGAGCTTCGGCCTGGGAGAGGGCGGCGTGCGCTCCTCCTTCGTCAGAGGCATCGCGGCGGGGACGAACTACGAGCTGAGCCTGAAGGCCCGGGCCGCCCGGGGAGAGGCGAAGCTGCGGCTGGAATTTTACGATGAGAGCTTCGGACTCCTGAGCGCGGCGGAGGAGACCCTGACCGGCGACGGCTGGCGGAGCTATACCCTGCAGGCGGACGCCCCCGACGGCGCGGCCTATGCGGCCCTTTCCGTGACCGCGGCGGGAGAGGGCGACGAGCTGATCTATCTGGATGAGGCCGCATTGGACGAGACCGTGCGGCGCATCGGGCTGAACCCCCAGCTGTTCGTGGACGACTATCTGATCGCGGAGCAGACGGGCCTCACCCGCAGCGTCCACGTGGGCGAGACCTCCCCGACGAACCTTATGCCCAACCGCTGGATCTACGGCAACTGCCTTTACGACGAAGAGGAGCAGCTGTACAAGCTCTGGTATCAGGGCACCGGCAAATATACCCTGTGGCAGTCCACCTCCGAGGACGGGGTGCATTGGCGGCAGGGCGTCCAGTGCAGCTACGTCAAGGACGGGAGGAGCTGGACCGGCATGCCCGCCTCCACGACCTTCAAGGTCCGCGAAGAGGACGGCAGCTTCACCTATAAGATGATCTGCTTCAACAACTACATGGGCAACAGCTCCAATCACAAGGACGCCGCCTATTTCCTGCTGACCTCCGAGGACGGGATCCATTTTGCGTACAAGAAGACGATCATGAGCGGCTTCCTGGACGTGATCACGGTGGCCTACGACGCTGCGCAGGACCGGTACGTCTGCATGTGCAAGCAGTCCCTGAAGGAGACGCTGCACGACGGCAGCGCCGCCACCAAGCGGACCCATCACATGATGTTCAGCAAGGACCTGGAGGAATGGACCGTGCCGGTCCCGATGTACTCGGTCTCCCTGCTGGAGGATGACGGAGCCAATCTGCAGAACGACTGCTACGGCGCGGGGCTGTACCCCTTGGGGGACAGCTATATCGGCCTGGGCTGGCGCTTCCGGATCAACGAGCTGAAAATGTACGGCTACGTGGACCCCGTGCTGCTGTTCTCCCGGGATCTGACCGAGGACTGGCAGCGGCCCTTTGCCGACACCACCATGATCGACGCCGGAGAGCCGGGGACCTACTGCAGCTATACCGCAGCCTATCCGACCCCGATGGATACGGACGGCGACGGCGTGTATGACGAGCTGTGGTGGTTCTACGGCATCCAGAACGGCAACCACGGCAGCCCGGCCATTTACCGGATCGAGGTCGCCAAATGGCGCTACAACGGCTTCGTCTCCCTGGACAGCGGCAAGGAAGAGGGCAGTCTGACCACCGGAAGCTTCGTTCTCGAGGGCGATGAGCTGCACGTCAACGCGGAGATCGGCGGGAGCCTGAGAGCGGAGCTGCTGGACGAAAACGGCGCGGTCCTGCCGGGCTTCTCCCTGGCGGAGTCCGACGCGCTGACGGCGGAGGCCTCCGGCACGGACGTGCCCCTCTGCTGGAAGGGCGGCGCTTCTCTGGAAACGCTCAGGGGCCGGACCCTCCGGCTGCGGCTGGTGATGACCGAAACCCAGCTGTACGCGCTGGAGGCCGTCAGGAGAGGGGAGTAAGGAGGAAAGAAGCAGGCACATGGCTATTCTGAAGCAGATCAGCTCACTGGAAAAGCTGCGGCTGACCGATACCCCGGACCTTCCGGAGCTGGAACATAAGAAGGTCTTCCGCGGGGAGCGGTTTTCCTATCAGATCGCGGTATTTGACGAAGGCATGTCCGCTTTTCGGGTGAGCGCGGACAGCAGCTGCCGGGAATGGATCCGCATTTACGCGGTCAGGAATGCCGTCATGGACCACCCGAATTACGTCAGCTGCCGGGATACGGACTACATTACCTATGAGCCCGGCCTCATGCCGGATATCCTGCAGCCCTTGCCTGCGCAGAATGGCCTCATCCAGGTATTGCCGAAGCGGGCGGTCAGCCTTTGGATCCGGGTAGATATCCCCCGACAGGCAGAGCCCGGGCAGTATACGGTCACTCTGCGCCTGGACAAGATCTCGGAAGAGGATATGAAAGGCAGAGGCGGCAGTAAGGAGCCGATCTCCCTTTCGCGGACGATGACCCTGGAGGTGCTGCCCATCACGCTCCCGGAACAGGAGCTCATGGTGACCCAGTGGTTTTACGCGGACTGCATAGCCAACGCGCACCGCGTGGAGCCCTATTCGGAGGAACATTGGACGCTGATCGACCGCTATATGGCCTGCGCGGCCGATATCGGGATCAATATGCTGCTGACTCCGGTCATCACCCCTCCGCTGGACACCATGTACGGCGTGCAGCGCCCGAACGTGCAGCTGCTGGATATTACGAAGGAGGGCAGCCGGTACCGCTTCGGCTTTGAGCGGCTGCACCGCTGGATCGGGCTGTGCCGGAAGAACGGGATCCGGTATTATGAGATCGCCCATCTCTTTTCCCAGTGGGGAATGGCTTATGCCCCGAATATCTGGGGAACGGAGGACGGAGAGTATAAGCTGCTGTTCGGCTGGCACGTGAAGGCCGATGACAGGGCCTATCTGGATTTTCTGGCGCAGATGCTGCCGGCGCTGACAGAGGAGCTGGAGCGCGAGGGCATCCGCGAGCATACCTATTTTCACATTTCCGACGAGCCCAAGAGCGATCATCTGGACCGGTACCAGCGGTTCTCCGACTGGATCCGTCCGCTGATCCGCGGCTGCCGGCGCATGGATGCCCTGTCAGAGGTGGATTTCTATGACAGGGGGCTGGTCGACTGTCCTGTGACGGCAAGCAATCGGATCAAGCCGTTTCTGGAGAAGCACATTGCCGACCAGTGGGTCTACTACTGCATGGGGCAGCGGGATGCCGTGAGCAACCGGTTTCTGGCGATGCCCTCCTACCGCAACCGGATCATGGGCCTGCAGATGTATAAGAGCCGGGTGAAGGGCTTCCTTCAGTGGGGCTTCAATTATTATTACTCCCGCTGCTCGGGCTACCCTATCGATCCGTATCAGACGACCTCGGCAGATCTGACCTTCCCCTCCGGCGATCCCTTTACGGTTTATCCCGGGAAGGACGGCCCGATCCTTTCTCTCCGGGCGCTGGTATTTTACGAGGGGCTTCAGGACGTCAGTGTCTGCCGGCTGCTGGAAAGCCTGGCGGGCCGGGAGGCCGTGGAGCGGATGATCGATGAAGAGGCGGGCATGACGGTGGATTACGAACGGTACCCCCGCAGCGCCGAATATCTGCTGCGGCTCCGGGAGAAAATGACAGACCTTATTGAAGACCGCATGAAGGCCCGCGAAGCGCAGGAAGGATAAGCAAGGAACGAGGCAAGGCTTCATCGGGAGAAGAGCGGGAAGGCTCTGCCCCGGGCCGAAAGCAGAAAACGAAGACAGTCTCCTGAAAATACAGTCAGCGCCTACCGGCGATAGACCGGGAAGGCGCTGACTTTTTTAGGGCAGCTTTTGCGGAAAAAGTGTAAAAAAAGGCAGAAAGCACATAAAACATAGAATCCGTTCACTATCAGATAGAATGGCGTCATTGCCCCGAACGCTGAAAAAAGGCATACTGATACAGTAAGCTGATAACCGGTCAGAAAGGACTTCGTTATGGAAAAACAGGCAACAGCAGGGGCTTCGGGGAAGCTCCGTAATAAGCGCTACAAAAAAAAGCAGACGTTCCTGCGCAATCGGGAATTTTACTACATGGTGATCCCGGCTGTGGTGCTGCAGTTCATTTTCCATTATATCCCGATGTACGGGGTCACCATTGCCTTCAAGAACGTGCGTCTGGGGCAGGGCTACAAGGGCCCCTGGGTGGGGCTGCAGCAGTTCAGACGGCTGTTCAATGCCGGACAGTTCTGGAGCACGTTGAAGAACACCCTGGGACTGAATCTGTGGGTGCTGATCGTTTCCGTTCCGGTACCGATCATCCTGGCGCTGCTGCTGCATCTGTGCACCAGCAAGCGGCTGAAGAAATTCAGCCAGACGGCGACCTATCTGCCGTATCTGTGCTCCATGGTCGTGGTGGTCAGCCTGTTGAACGTTTTCTGCAACGGGGAATTCGGTCTGATCAACCTGCTCCGGGCGAAAAACGGTCTGCCGAAGATCCCCTTCTTCGGAGACGCCAAATACGTATACCCCCTGTACATCATCTCCGCGATCTGGCAGTCCACCGGCTATAACGCCATCGTGTATCTGGCGGCTCTCACCAGCGTGAACGAGAACGTGCTGGAGTCTGCCCGGATAGACGGCGCCTCCAAATGGCAGCAGATCTGGCATATCTATCTGCCCATGATCAAGCCCACCGTGGCGACGATGCTGCTGCTGAAGATCGGCCACATCATGACCCTGTCCTCCACGGACAAGATCCTGCTGATGCAGACGCCGCTCAACCTGAGCACCTCCGAGACTCTGGGCACCTATGTGTACAAAATGAGTATCGTCAACACCCAGTACAGCTATTCCACCGCAGTCGGTATCTTCAACCAGATCTGCAACCTGATCATTCTGCTGGTGGCCAATAAGATCAGCAAGAAGGTCGCTGAGACCTCCATGTTCTGAGGAAAGGGGAAGGAAAATGTCCGTTCGGGAATCCGGTGCCAAAACCGATATCCGCCCGCAGAAGGTCCGGGACAAGCGCCACAACGACGACGCCCTGTTCGATCTGGTCGTGAAGCTGCTGCTGCTCGCCTTCGGCATCATCTGCCTGTACCCCCTGTGGTACACGATCATTGCCTCCATCAGCAACCCTGCCTACGTCAACGACGGCAGCGTGGTGCTTCTGCCCAAGGGACTGACCCTGGCGGCTTACCGGGCGCTGTTCCACGAGAAGAACATCTGGGTAGGCTACAAGAACACGCTGATCTACACCACGACCTATACCGTCCTGCACATGGCGGTGCTGCTCCCCTGCGCCTTCACCATGTCCCGGGACAATCTGCCGGGGCGGAAGCTGCTGTTCTTCTATTTCCTGATCACCATGTATTTCTCCGGCGGCATGGCAGCCAGCTATATCCTGATGAGCCGCCTGCACCTGACCAATACCCGCTGGATCGAGATCATCCCCATGGGTGTCGGCGTATCCAACCTGGTGCTGATGAAGAAATACCTGGAAACGAACGTGCCGGAGAGCCTGTTTGAGTCGGCCACGCTGGACGGCGCGGGCCCCATCCGCTACTTCCTGAATTTCGTGCTGCCGCTGTCCAAGCCCATGATCGCCGTGATCAGTCTGTACGCGGTGGTGGCGAAATGGAACGCCTACATGGGCCCCATGATCTATATCCGCGACAACTCCAAGCAGGTGCTGCAGGTCATCATCAAGAGCATCACGGCAAATCTGGATACCACGGCGATGGAGCAGATGACTCCCGAGGAGGTGGACGAGGTCATGGCCCGGAAGCAGCTGCTGAAATTTGCCACGGTGATCGCGGCGGCGCTGCCGCTGATGCTGCTGTATCCCTTCATGCAGCGGTACCTGATCTCCGGTATGACCATCGGCGCGGTGAAGGAATAACGGCCGGGAACGGTCCGAGCATGATTCTGACAGTCCGGCCGCCGGCCGGACTGCTGAAATAAAAAAGGAGGAAAACACATGAAAAACCTGAAAAGAGCACTGGCTCTGGTTCTGGCGACGGCCTGTGTGATCTGCTGTCTGAGCGCCTGCGGCGGCAGCGGCAACAACGAGACCAAGCCTGCTGAGACCAAAACCACCTCTGCCGAGACCAAGGCCACGTCCGCTGAGACCAAGGCTCCCGAGACCACCGAGGCTGAGCCTCTGTTCCCGCTGAAGGAGCAGATCACCTTCCGCATCGGCCTGAAGGGCAACAAGATCGACGATGACTTCGTGGAGACCTGCGAATGGCTGCAGAAGCTGGAGCAGCAGACCAATATCAAGGTGGAGCTGGTCAACCTGGGCGATGACCCCATCGCTACCCTGAACGGTATGCTGGCTTCCGGCTCCAAGAACGATCATCTGGATGCCGTCATCGGCTGCGTGAACGATTCCCAGCTCTGCGAGCTGGCCTACGGCGGCTTCCTGACTCCCCTGGAGGACTATATCAAGAATCCCGAGCTGATGCCCAACTTCCAGACGGCTCTTGAGGAGCAGCCCGCCATCCTGGGCGCCATGACCACCCCTGACGGTCATATCTATTCCATGGCCCGCTATGATGCCAACAGCGGCGGCAGCCTGGAGGCTCCGCTGGTGATCAACAAGGACTGGCTGGCTAAGGCCGGGCTGAAGGAGATCAAGACCACCGACGATCTGCACAGCTATCTGGTCTACGTGCGCGACCACGATATGAACGGCGACGGCAACCCCAACGATGAGGTCCCGCTGCTGCTGGGCAACGCCTCCGGCACTGCCAGCTCCGCTTACTCCCACCTGCAGTCCATGCTGCCGATGTGGGGCATTGCCACCAAGGACGCCGCTCTGGATTCCTACACCACCATTCATGACGGCAAGGTCGCTCTTGCTCCCACCACCGCTGCCTATAAGGAGGCTATCAAGACCATCGCTCAGTGGCAGAAGGAGGGTCTGCTGTGGTCCGAGCAGTACACCGCCAACAACACCTCTTACAAGGCGAAGCTGAACAACGAGGTCCAGCAGTGGGGCGCGGTCTTCAACGGCTTTGAACTGGCTGTTACGACCAAGTATTTCGATCAGCTGGCCATGGTTCCGGTCCCTGCCGCTCCCGGCTATACCGCCCGCGTGTACGTGAACCCCGGCATCATGGGCTATAAGAACTGCTTCACCGTCTTCAAGCAGTGCGAGAATCCGGAAGCGATGATGGGCTGGTTCGACCTGTGGCTGGACGAGGACGCTTATCTGGATCAGTACAACTGGACGCCCGAGCAGGTCAAGAAATACGGCTTCAACGCGATGTACGAAATGGATGACAAGGGCAACGTGACCTATGCAACGCTTACTCAGGAACAGAAGGAAGCCAACACCGCTGTCAAGGAAAAGAACAACCTGACTCGCTGGGACGATTCCGGTGCTGCTTCCTACACCTGGATGCGCTCCAAGGAGACCTATGAACGCGGTATCATGAATATCACCGGTCTGGTCACCATGAGAAACGACTGCTACAAGGCCTACAAGGCTGCCGGTATCCTGAATCCGGAGATCTGGCCCAGACCTTACTTTACTCAGGAGGTCTCCGATCAGATCGCCCAGTACCGCACGGACTGCTATGCGCTGATCAGCGCCTACGAAGCCAAGTGGGTGACCAACCAGTCCAGCATCGACGCGGATTGGGATGCCTTCCAGGCAGCCCTCAAGACCGCCGGTGTGGAGGAACTGACGAAGCTTCTGCAGTCTGCTTATGATACTTATCAGGCAGGCTTGAAATAATCGGCCGGTACCGCTACAATGGAGGAGGCAGGTTTCCTGCCTCCTTTTTCGACTAAGTAAGGAGGGTGGAGGATGAGTCTGTTTTCTCAGGACTCGCCCCTGATGAAGGGGATAAACGATATCGCGGACGCCATGCTGCTGAATCTGCTGTTCTTCATCTGCTGTCTGCCGGTATTTACCGCCGGGGCAGCGCTTTCGGCCCTGCTGTCGGTGTGCCGGAAGGACGAAGAGGAGACCCGGCGGATCGCGCTTTTTGCGCGGCTGTTCAAGGCAAATCTGCGCTGCATGCTGCCCTTCTGGAGCCTGATGCTCCTGCTTGCGGGCCTGCTCTCCCTCAGCCTGTATTTCGGCGCGGTCCATCCGGAGCTCAGCCCGACGGTGCTGAAGATCCTGGCCTGTGTGTTCCTGTGGCTGTGCCTGGGCATGGCCGTCGTCGGCGTCCTGTTCTACGTCCACTTCGAATGCACGCTGAAGCAGCTCCTTAGGAACAGCTGCCGGATGACGGTCTCCTGGCCGATCCGCACCAGCCTCAGCATGCTGCTGATCTATCTGCCGCTGATCGTGCTGCTGCTCGACCCGGGCACCTGCGTGATCCTGACCCCGATCTGGGCGCTGGGCTATTTCTATCTGGCGGGGAAGCTGGTGAACTGGCTGAACCGGATGCCCCTGGAGATCTGTCACCAGCAGTTTGACCCGGAGAAAAGCGACGGAGAGCGTGAAGAAAAGCGCTGAACACTGTGACTGTCACCGAAAAAGAAGCCTTAGCGGCGATGCCATGAAAGCGGACATCGACCGGTAAGGCTTCTTTTTGGCTTATATGGTAGATTTAGGGCAGCTGCCCCGTCTGCTTCGGCAAATATCGCTTGTCTTTGCCGCGGCCTTTGATGCTCAGGAGGCCGAGATCCTTCATTTCGCGGGTCAGGTTATAGACGCGGGTGTGCTTTACGTCAAGGATATCTTCCAGATCCGCGTCGGTCGCGCCGTCGTTTTCCGTAATATAGTGCATCACCTCACGCATCTGATAGGTGATCCTGCTTTCGTCGGGAGCGGCCGGAGCAGTCTCGTTCATATTCGGCAGGACGATCTTGAAGGCATTTGGCGTTACCTCGATGACCGGCTGTGCCGGACAGGCCTCGTACAGCTTATAGATCCGGCGGATGCCGGTGCCGTAGCTCTCGATAAGCCGCAGGCGGTGGAAGACTTCCGCAAGATTTTTGTTCCGCGGCTGCGAGATCCCGATGCGGATATCCTCAGGGGAGAGTCCGGGGAGCAGTCCGCCGATGGAAATAAACTCTAACTTTTTATCATTGACGTTGATGATAATGCTGCCGCTGAAGCTGTAATCCCGGTGGACCAGCGCGTTCAGCAGCGCTTCACGGATCGCCTCGTCGGGATAATCCTGCCGGTCGGTCCGTACCATGCCTTTGATCTCCGAACAGGTCTTATTGCAGAGCGCCAGGTAACCTGCGGTATCCTCAAACTGCCGGAAGACAGATCCGCCGAATTCTTTGCTGTCGCGGAAAACAGTGCAGGTCTCGTCGTTGAATACCGCGACCTTGGTCGTGTAAGGGCACTGATCAGAAAGAAGCAGGGCCAGATTCGTGTAGATGCCGCCGCCCTTTTGTGTTAGGCCGAGCGCACGGAATTTCTCCGCTCCGAATTCGACGCCGTACCGTGCGAAGGCGATTCCGGCGGTCTCGAAGGTCAGCTCCTGCTCCGTAGAACGCAGCTCTTCGAAGGAATCTCCGTCGCTTTCCTTGATCATCCGACGGATCTGCTCGGGCGAGGCAGGGACGCTGGAGGCACCCTGGCGGACAAAAACGCCGCTCGGCTTCAGGCCTTTGCCTTTCAGATAGTACGGCTTGTTGGTCCCTTCATTTACTGTAATGCGAACGACCTGATCATCGCGGATCGTGAATTTGACACACATCGTCACATCCGGCATGATCGCGTCGCGGATCCCGTTGGTGATACGGGTATATTCCTCATCGACGTGTGTAAGGCCGACGGTATTGCCTTCATCATCCACACCGACATAGATGATCCCGCCGTCAGTATTGGCAAATGCGATGACTTCCTTATAAATTTCTTCGGTAAACCGGGATTTGAACTCTCTGTTTTCGGTCTCCCCTACCATGATGACGCCTCCCACGAGCTTTTTACGGCATCATTTTATCACCTGAATTTTCACTTTGTCAAGTGATTATCAGTGAAAATTTGTGAATATTCACTTTTCGGGGTCTTCAAGGACCTGCTCCACCGAGGCCGGGAGGGGCGGCACGGCGGCCTTCCCCTGGCGGTTGAGCCTGCGGAATTCGCCGCTGGTACACCCGACGATCTTGTGGAAGACCCGGTGGAAATAGGTGCTGCTGCTGTAGCCGACCTGCTCGCAGATGGCGAAGACCGGCAGATCGCTTTCCGACAGCAGCTTCGCGGCCTGATGGATGCGCAGGAGGTTCAGGTAATCCGAAAATCTCAGACCGACCTGGCTGTGGAATTTCTGCCCCAGATAGGAGGCGTTGAAGAAGCGGTCCTTGGCCAGTGCCGACAGGGTCAGCTCCTCCCGGTAATGGGCGGCCGTGTACAGGATGACCTCGCGGATGTCGGCGTCAAGCCGCTCCCCGTTCCCGGAGCCCTCTCCAACCAAAAAAGCCGGCTCCGCGGCAGCCGGGGCCGCGTTGGCCTGACGGTATTCCCTGTCCAGCTTGAGCTTGACCTTCTGGACGTATTCCGTCAGGATATCCTCATGGATGGGCTTCAGCACGTAGCCCTCCACGTTGTAGCGGATCGCCAGCTGGGCAAAGCTGAATTCCGCGTAGGCCGAGATCAGGATGAAATGGGTGCGCCGCTGCATTTCCCGGCTTTGACCGACCAGGGTGAGGCTGTTATTGCTGTGCAGCAGGATATCGGAAATGACCAGATCGAAGGCCTGCTTCTGCAGCAGCTCCTGCGCGTCCTCAAAGCTATAGCAGAGCACCGGCGCGGCAAAGCCCAGCGCGTTCCAATCCAGTAATACGGCCAGCCCCTGGCAGATCATAGGCTCGTCGTCAATGATGAGCAGACTGTAGCTCATGGCTGCTTTCCCCTTCCTTTTGCTGTAAAATGCGGATCAGGACGGTGATCCCCACCTGATCCGGACCGGGCATCAGCTTGAGCCCGCTTTCCTCTCCGTAGAGCAGCCGCAGTCTCAGGCAGGCGTTGCGGAGGCCGATGTGGCCGCTTTCCGAGAGCTCCAGAGACTCATCCTGGATCTTGCGGTTCAGGGCCTCCAGCTCCTGCTCGCTCAGCGCAGAGCCGTTATTGCTGACACTGATAAAGAGATAATCCTGCTCCTCCCAGAAGCGGAAGGTCAGGGCCGGGCTGCTGACCCGGTTCTTGAAGCCGTGACGGATGGCATTTTCCACGATGGGCTGGAGGATGAAGCGGGGCAGCTCCCGGTCCAGGACGCTGTCCTCCGCGATGACCTCATAGCGGATCGGGGTGAGATACCGGTAATTCTGCAGGGAAATGAATCGCTCGATGAAGGCCATTTCCTCCCGCAGAGAGGCGGTGCTGCGGGGTGCCCAAGCATAGACGCTCAGGCTTTCCGCCAGTTTTTCCACCATGCCGGCGCTTTCCTTCTGCCCGGAGAGCAGCAGCTTCATCCGGATGACTTCCAGGGTATTGACGATATAATGCGGATTGATCTGGTTCTGCAGGGCGATGATCTGCTGGTCCTGGTAGGCCAGCTGCATTTTCTGGTGATTCAGCGCGGACAGATACTCCTGCTCGATCATTTCCTTCAGACGCTGCTCCAGCTGGAACAGGTTTTTATCGATCTCCCGGAACTCGTCCTTCCCCTCCAGCGGGATGCTGCCGCCGAAGGAGTCCGCCGTGATATTGCGGATGTGTCCGAGAACGTGCTCGGTGCGGCGGATGATGTTGCGGTTCAGCTGTCCGGTGACGTACAGCAGCAGGAAGGTCACCAGCAGGACGATCAGCAGACTCAGCATGAGAGGCCGCAGATACAGACTGAAAATGTCCCGGTTGTCATGGACGCCGATCAGGGTCCAGCCGTTCAGGAGGTCTCCCTCCTCGTCAAAGGTCAGGGACAGGGTGTAGCTGTTGTTCAGGACCGTTGAGGCCTCCTTTTGGCCCAGTGCCGCGAAAAGGTCCGGAGCCTGCGCCAGCGTGCTTTCCCGGCAGCCGGGCGACCAGATGACCGGCTCCCCCTCCGGGGAGAAGAGCAGGATCTGCTGACTGCTTTGGGAGAAGATGGACTGAATGCTTCTGACGGACATCACCACCAGCTGCGGGGCATTGTTCGGCCCGGCGTAATGGTAGCCCTGGCAGACCATCAGGCAAAGCTTGTTGTTAAAGATCGCGGTGCCGGCGATCGGCGACAGGGAGCTCAGCGGATTCGCAATCCGTTCATCCAGCCAGCCGTTTTCGTAAGCGCTGTCCAGTCCGTAGCGCAGCCGCCGATAAGAGCTCATGGTCGGGTTGTTGGTCAGCAGATAGAGACCGGAGGAGGGGAGAAACGCCTCCAGCTGGTACAGATGGGCCATATAGCTCTCGGCGGTGCTGCGGAAGGTCTGGGAAAGGGCGGAATGGTCCTCGATCATGAAATCCAGCAGGGCCTTCTCGTCCATGGTCTGCCGGACGATGATGGCCTGGGCATCGGCCTGGGCGGTGAGCTGGCTGCGCAGGGTGGAAAGGCTGGTGAGCAGCTGCGTACTGCTCCGGCTCTGGTAGTTGCGGTAGACCAGGTAGGAGGACAGCAGAATAGCCGTCAGCATGGTGGCGACCAGGATGACGGTGAAAAGCTTAAGCTTGCGAACAAGGCTGAGTTTGTCGAGCAGTTTCATAAATAGCGATGAATACTCCTGAATATCCTGAGGCCTGCGCGGCGCGGACCGTGCTGCCGGGCGGCGGCCAACGTGAAAAGTCCAAACTTTCCTATATAACAGTATATCAACATTTTTGCGGGAGAAAAAGACACAAGCGTGGGAAAAAGTGAACAAATTCTACATTAGTAATATACAAGCGAGGGTTTTACAGCCTTCGCTTTTCCTTTAAGATGATGTGGATTGGCCCGACGGAATTTCTAATTGGGACACCACGCCCGAAGTTAAATGTGTCGACCACCCTTCATCTTTCTGCATTCGATTCAGCTAGTTGTGACAAGCTTTTGTCTTGCTCTCGCTTAACCCACTAATATGAATGAATTTTGAAGCGCTGGAACCAATCA
>JAZLJI010000023.1:0-2846 GCA_045617825.1 Lachnospiraceae bacterium | reverse complement strand
GCGGACCATGGGAGCGGGGGGGGGGGCCCCCGCTTACGCGAAGGGGCCGCGCCGAAGAATCACTTCTTCGGCGCGGCCCGCAAAGCCTTCAGGCTCCGAAGGATCACGCTCAGTGCCCCAGGACCTCAAACTCATAAATTCTTACGTCACGGGAGGAGGTGTTCTCCTTGTCGTATCCGCTGGCAGTCCCGGCGCCGACAAATACCTCGTCGATCACCAGCTTCACGTAGCGGCCCTTAAAGGGCTCGAAGTCCGTTCCGTCCGGCTCTCCGTTCTTGATCGCGTTGTAATAGTTGACGGCCTTGGAAAAGGGCGTGCAGTCGATCTCATCGTGCGCCAGCTTCGTCCAGCTCTCTCCGTCCGCAGAGCCGTATACGGTCCAGGCTTTGTTGATGCACCACTGATAGGGATACTGGAAATTGTAGATACGGTAGCCGGTCAGCGTATGCTCCCCGCCGAGATCCAGCAGGATGTAGCCCACCGGGCTCCACAGATAGCGGCAGCTGGAGGCAACGTTCGCGCTGAAATCGCCGTCGATGATGTTCTGGATCGGGTATTTGGCATCCACGCCGACGGCACCCGCGCCGGTGGAATGGAAGCTGGCCAGACCGTAGGTGGTGGAAATATTGGCGCTCAGGGCCAGATTGCGGGTCGGCTCCTCCTCAGCGGGAGCAGCCTCGCCCACGTAGCCCAGGATATCCACGTCATACAGGCGGATATGCGGCGTCGAGGTCTTATCGCCCTGGAAGCAGGAGGTGATCACCAGCTTGATGTAGCGCGCCGTCACGGGATCGGTAAAGGTCTCGCCGTCGGGCGTTCCGCCCTTATACTCGCTCGCGTATTTCGAAGCGCTGATCACGCTGGTATCGATGCTGCCGCTGCCGATCTTCGCGTATTCGCTGCCGTCCGCGGAGGCATAGACCTCCCAGCCGGTCACCAGACCGTACTGCTTCCACCACTCGTACATCCACAGATTGTAGCCGGTGATCTGGCAGGTCTCACCGAGATCAAAGAGGATTTCGCCGCCCTCCTTGAACTTCAGAGCCGCCATGTTAGTCGTATCGATATGCTCGCCGTCGTTCAGCATGCTCAGCGGATATACGCCGCTGTTGACCATGGCATAGCTCGTGGTCACCGCTGCTCTCGTCGCCAGGTTCTCGCTCTTCTTTTCGCCCGGATCGGCAGGACCGACGGGGTCGTCATAGGCGCCGGGGGCCTTGGTGGCGTCTACGCCCTGCGCGGGACGAAGCACCAGATAGAGTCCTGCCAGCAGATCCTTCTGCACCGTCGAGGCCCAGCTGACCAGCTTCGTGGAAGCGGCCTTATGCTCCACCAGCTTGCCGTGCCCCAGGTAAATACAGATCCGGAGAACGTTGTCCGCCAGAGTGTACTTGGGATCGGCGGTATGCTCCGCCACGATAATCACGTCACCGGGCTGATAGAATTCCTGCTTCAGATCCAGCAGGTGATACTTGTTCTGCAGAAAATCCTCCAGATAGATATGGAAGCCGAATACGTTGCGGCGCACAGTCATATCCGCCAGAGTCTGATACTTTGCCTCCACCGTCTTTTTCGGGGTCAGCATCGTTCCCTCATAGTCCGCGCTGGGCTTGCAGCGCTCCAGAAGGGCCTCCGTCACCTCGCTGACGTTATCCGGCAGGGCGATATCCATGCCCAGAACGTTCTTGTAGAACTGGTTCACATAGTCCAGGTTCTGGAAGCTGTCCGGAACCAGGTCTGCCGTCAGCTTCGTGGTCAGCCGGTCCAGCCGCTTCAGCTGAGCCTCGGTCAGGCGGCTCGCACCGACCTTGATCTCCTCGCAGCGGGTAGGCAGATCGTTCAGCCGGCCCGCTTCAAAGCTCAGGGTCTCTCCTGCCTTGGCAGTGACCTCCAGCTGGTAGCTCACGGTCACGCTGTCACCTGCCGCCACGTTGAAGCTCCAGGAAATGACGCCGTCCTTTTCGCTGCCGCCCTCCGTGACGGAGCCGGCCACCAGCTTCGTGCCGGCGGGGATCTTCTCGCTCAGGGCCACGTTTTCATAGACAGCATCCCGATGGCTGGTCACGGTCTCTCTGACGGTGATGATATCGCCGGGGAAGGTGCTGCCGGTGCCATACATGCCCAGATCCTTTTCCACGGAAAGGAAGGGATACTGCAGACGGGTGATCGTCTTGTCCGGGATCACGGAGCCGTTCAGATTCTCGTTCTGCAGCGGACGGATCAGCCAGACGTAGTACATGTTGGGATCGCCCTCGTCGTTCTTCGCGGAAACGGACCAGTTGGGGCTGCCGTCCGCGCCGTTATGAGAGGTTTTGGTGTTGAACAGCACCTCGTCCGCCTTCTGCAGGGTGGCAGAGCCGTTCGGTTCCCATTTGTTGACGCCGTCCGAGCCCATGATGCCGCCGCCCACGGGCCAGCTGTGCAGGCAGTAATCCTCGCCGTCGCCGAACACGTCGCCCAGGAACATCAGCACGTGACCGCCGTTGGTAAAGGCATGCTTCTCGCCGTAAATGATATCACCGGGGCGGATCTGCTCCTGCATATCCTTCAGGAACTGATCGATATCGCGGTAGGTCTCGTCAGCCTCCAGTCCCCAGCTCTTCTTCCCCTCGGGCAGCTGCGTGTACTGCATCACGATGTTCTTCACGGAATTGCCGTAGCGGTTGGGACTGCTGAAGCCCTCCAGCCAGCCGTCGTGCATATTCGGCAGATCCCAGCCGAAGGCCTCCTTGTAAATATCGCTGCAGAAGCTCCGGCAATGGGAATAATACATAGTGCATGCTCGTTAATTAAATAATTGTAGATTTTATCAATAAATACGCGACAATTGCTTATATATATGGTAT
>JAZLJI010000022.1:0-3115 GCA_045617825.1 Lachnospiraceae bacterium | reverse complement strand
AGCAGGAGCGCGCGGCCGCCGCATCTTTTCTGCGCAAAAGCTAAATTCCGCTTCTCCGGGCGGCTCCAGCAGGGAGGTTTCGTCCCGAGAATAAGCTTCCGCGGCATTTTGCTTAAATCCTGCTCGATTTTCCGGCAGACTCTTGAAAAATCACGCGCGAATAATAGAATATAGGTAAATTTTACTTTCAGTATCTTGACACGCTCCTGCCTTTGTACGATGATAGACCCGCACAGGATCACGGGCTGCGCGCCCGCGGAAAGGAGCCCCTATGGATACCATCGATGTCAAGCTGCTGCAGCTCTTAGCGCAGGAGGCGGACGCCACCACCTCTTCCCTCGTGCCCCGGCTGAATCTGTCGGTCCCGGCGATCAATAAGCGGATCGCCAGGCTGAAGGCCGGCAGGGTGATCGAAAGAGTCACGATCCTCACGGACCCGCAGAAGGTAGGCAAGCCGGTCACCGCCTTCGTCCTGATCGTGCTGGACCATTTCAAGCAGTCCGAAAAGCTGCTGGAGACGGCGGCCGCCGATCCGGACATTCTGGAATGCTATGCCGTCACCGGAGAATACGACTATCTGCTCAAGATCTGCGCCCGGGATATCGATGCCCTGGAAGATAAATTGCTGAAGCTGAAAGAAAAAGGAATCGCGAAGAGCCAGACGATGTTTGCCCTGCGGAAGCACAAATTTGCCCCGACGGCCCTGCCTGACGCCCCGCAATAAGAAAGGATGCCATCATGAAACCCCTGTCTGTTGTCACCGAAAAGGTCACCCGCTCTCCCATCCGCCAGATGTTCGATAAGGCCGCCGGCCTGACCGACGTGGTCAGCTTTACGGTGGGCGAGCCGGATTTCTCCACCCCCGACAATATCGTGGAGGCGGCCGTCCGCGCGCTGCGCGCCGGGGAGCACCGCTACACGCCCAACGCCGGGATCCTGCCGCTGCGCGAGGCCATCGGCCGGTCGATCCTGGCCTCTCACGGCCTGAGCTACGCCCCCGACGGCGAGATCATCGTCACCTGCGGCGGCATGGAGGCCCTGATGCTCACCATGATGACCCTGCTGGATCCCGGCGACGAGGTCCTGCTGGGCGATCCCTGCTGGACCAACTATTCCCGCCAGGTCTATATCTGCTCCGGCGAGCCCCGCTTCATCCCGGTCGGCGCCGAGACGAATTTCACCTTTGCCCCCAAGGCTCTGGAGGCGGCCATCACGCCTAAGACCAAGGCCTTCATCATCAATTCCCCGGCAAATCCCACCGGCGGCGTCGCCTCTGCCGCGCAGCTGGCGCAGCTGGCCGAGATTGCCGTGAAGCACGATCTCTACGTGATCTCCGACGAGGTCTATAACCATTTGCTGTACGACGGACAGAAGGCCGTCAGCATCGCCGCCTTCCCCGGCATGAAGGAGCGGACGGTGATCGTGAACAGCTTCTCCAAGACCTACGCCATGACCGGCTGGCGGGTCGGCTACGCGCTGGGGCCCGAGTCCATCATCCGCAACATGGTCAAGCTGCAGGAGAACGTGGCCGCCTGCGTGAATTCCGCCGCCCAGTACGGCGCGCTGGAGGCCCTGCAGGGACCGCAGACCGCGGTGGATGAAATGCTGGCCTCCTATACCCGCAGAAGAGAGCTGATCCTTAAGGAATTTGCCGATATCCCCAGGCTGCACTGCTTCTCCCCTCAGGGCGCCTTCTACGCCTTCGTGGATATCCGCGAGACCGGCATGAAGGCCTCCGATTTCGCCCTGGACCTGCTGGAAAAGGAGCGGGTGATCGTGGTGCCCGGCCATGCCTTCGGCGAGGGCAGCGACCGCTATATCCGGATGTCCTTCGCCACCAGCGAGGAGAACATCCTGGAGGGCACCAGAAGGATCCGCCGCTACATGACCGGCAAATGATGCCGAAGGTTGAGACTATGACTGCGAACGAGCTTGTGACCAAGGAAGACCTTGCGTATGCCGTATCCGTCCGGCGCGCCATCCACGAATATCCCGAGCTGGGCTTTGAGCTGCCCCGCACCACCGCGCTGGTGAAGCAGGAGCTGGACCGGCTGGGGATCGCCCTGCGGGAGGACTACGCGCCCTGCAGCATTTCCGGCTATATCGGCAGCGGCGCCCGCACCCTGGGTATCCGCGCCGACATGGACGCGCTGCCCATCGACGAAAAGACCGGCCTGCCCTATGCCTCCCGGATCCCCGGAAGGATGCACGCCTGCGGTCACGACGCCCATACGGCGATCCTGCTGACCGTCGCCCGGGTCCTGAAGCGGAACGAGGAGAAGCTGCCCGTCCGGGTGAAGCTCCTGTTCCAGCCCAGTGAGGAATGCGAGGTCAGCGGCGCCAGGGCCATGCTGGAGAGCGGCGCGATGGAGGACGTGGACGTCATCATCGGCGCCCACTGCGAAAATACGCTGGAAAGCGGCCGGATCGGGTATTTCCCCGGTGATTACATGGCCGCCTGCGATCCCATCACCATCACCTTCCGCGGCAAAACCGCCCACGCCACCATGGCGGAAAACGGCGTGGACGCCATCGCCATGGCTTACGCGGCCGTGGCGGAGATGAAGCAGCTGGTGAAAACCATTGCCCGGGACCGGATGCACGTGTTCAGCCTGGGTTATTTCCACGGCGGGACCGCCCATAACGTGATCGCCGACTGCTGCACCCTGAAGATCTCCTTCCGCTATTACGACATGGCGATGGCGGCGGAGATCCGCGAGGCCTGCGCCTCCGCCTGCGAACGCATCGCGGCGGCCTACGGCGGGTCCGTGGATATCGACTGGCAGATGAGCGCGCCTTCGCTGCACAACGACGAGGCGCTGACCGAGGCCTTCAGAGCCTGCGCAGAGGAGGTGCTGCCGGGTCGGCTGACCGAAATGACCGCCAAAAAAAGCACCGAGGACTTCGCCTGGTTCCTGACGAAGCGCCCCGGCTTCCTCTTCCGCTTCGGCACCCGCAATGAGGCCAAGGGCTGCGTCAGAGCGCAGCACTGCAATGATTTCGAGCTGGATGAGGACGCCATGATGAGCGCCATTCTGGCCTTCGTCCAGTTCGCGCTGAGCATGGAATAAGCAGCTCCCGCTGAGTTTTTTCCCCCCTCGCCCCACGCAAAACG
>JAZLJI010000021.1:0-10196 GCA_045617825.1 Lachnospiraceae bacterium | reverse complement strand
AAGCGGAAACGCGCAGGAGAGACGCGCTCCCCGGGGGCTCTTATTCGTTATGGGAAGCAAAGCTGTGCTCGGTCAGCGGAGCCTGCTCACGGCAGGACCTCCCGGAAGCTGTCGGTGCCGTAATCGCGGACGTAGAAGCTGCCGACCTGGAGCTTCACCACCGGGACCTCATCGGCCGGATGATCGCCCAGGAAGAGGCTGAGGGTCTCGCCCACCTTGAGGTCAAAGGCCAGCCGCTGCTCGGCGGGCACCGTGCCGGGATAGGAACGTCCGTAAAGGGGCAGGACCTCGCCGGCGGGCAGCTGCAGCTGCGGCAGAAGAGAGGTGTGACCGCCGTCGCTGAGGGCATAGGCGGAAAGGTCGATGCTTTCCTCGGAAATATTCTTCACCAGGATGCAGTCCCAGTCCTTCCGGGCAGAGTAGCTGTCGATCACCAGAGGAGAGATCTCTTCGGCGGGCACCTGCCCGACGCTTTCCACCAGCAGCTCCACGTTCACCTCCGTGCCGCTCTTAAAGCCCTGCAGCACCAGCGTCTCGTCGGTAATGGTCTCTCCGTTGCAGACCCAGGCCTTGAAGCGTTCGCCGGTGGCGGTCTGAGGCGTCAGCGTGACGGGGATATCGATCATGTACCGGGTCGTGTGACTGAGGGTGATGCCGTCCACCAGCACCTGAGAACGGCCCGCGCAGGACGTGCCTAAGATGAAGGTCTTGCTGTAGCCCCATATGTCGGAGATCTGCTTCATCAGGTGGGACTCGATCTTGGCGCACCATTCGCGGATCACCTGGATATCCGGCAGATACGTGTCCTTATAGGTCTTTCCGGCGGCGACGGCCTTGGATTCCTTGAAATGGTGGCCCAGCTCGTTGCGCTGCATGTCGATGAATTCACTGAGCAGGGCATTCATGTTGGACTTGGTAAAGGAGGACTTCACCAGACGCTCCACGTAGGATACGTACATTTTCCGGCAGTCCTCCCGCTTCATCAGGGCGGTGAAGAGGGGGCTGTAGGGGAAGAGGTCCAGGGTCTCGCTGTGATGCCGCACCAGCGTCTTATCCATGATCGCCTTCAGGCTTTCCCGGATCGGATGCAGGCCGTAATGCCCCAGGCACCAGTCGGTGTCCCGCAGCATGAAGCGCCAGCGGCCGTCGAAGACGCCCTCGCCGTAATCCTCGCCCTCCGCCGGAACGTAGCGGAAGGAGAAGGAATTCCACTGGGGCCAGTCCTCGTTGTCGATGAGGGTATTTACCGCGTAGAAGAAGAGATACTGCTCCAGGTCGATGGTATCCTTGACCTTCTGGAAATTCTCCTCCTTCTTCAGATCCAGCTTGGCCAGCTCCGGGAACTCGATGTTCTCCTCGCGGCCCGGCACGGCCTTTTCCTTGCCGTCGCTGATCTCGAAGGTCCCGGCAAATTCTCCGTAATGGCTCTCGAAATAGGCGTCGTTATAGTATTCGCGGATCCAGCAGAAGCCGTAATACTCACCGTTCAGATAGACGGCGCAGGGGCTGGCCTTCTGCACGGGAGCAAAGCCGGCCTCTGCTGCCAGGGTCTGGGCAAAGGGATCCCGGCACATGGCCCGGTTGTAGTCGCTGCCGCTGTTGCGGAGGATGATCTGCTTGTAGCGGGTGATCAGCGTGCCCTGCTCGGAATAATCCTCTCCGAAGAAGGGATAGTTGAACCAGCCCTCCTCGTCATAGTCCTTCCGGGCATAGAGTCTGAGGGATTTCATGGCATATTTCCGGGAGCCGGCGCCGTGGATCCGCAGACCGGCGAACTGCTCCAGCAGCAGCTCCCCTTCGGCGGAGAGAAAATCCACGTGGCAGTCCCGCTCGGCCTCCCGGCCGCGGTTTTCGTACTGGGTAAAGATCCCGTCCGGTCCGTACAGCCCTTCCGCGTCGGAGACGATGGAGAAGACCGGCATGTCAAAGCGCTCGGTGATGGCCTTTCCCACGAAATAGCTGCCGGCGCATTCTCCGGACCAGCTGCCGTCGGGAAGCTGTACCCGGGCACGGATCACGTGGCATTTGAAGGAGGAGGGGCAGCTGAGCTCGATGGGGCCCTGGTAGCGGCGGGCCTTGGCATCGGGAAGGGATCCGTCCAGCGTATAGAAGATCGTGCCTTCACCGGGGAAGGAGAGCTCGACCGAAACGGCTTCGGTGAAAAAGCCGCTGTCGACGGACAGCACGGGCGCCGGCTTTGCCGTCTGGGCCTCGGTACCGGGCAGAGGATCCTCCCCGATCAGATCCGGCAGGGAGGCAGCCTCCGGCAGGAGCACGTGCCGGGTCTCCAAAACCGTTTCATCGGTTTCGGCGTCCGTTTCGGCTTCGGTGCTCCGAATAGTTTTATGATGCATGCCGCTGAGGACAGCGGCGGCAAATACCGCGATCAGCGCGATACCGAGCAGCAGCAGCGGTTTTACGGAATGACGCGTACCTGTTTTCATACAAAGCTCGCTCCTTTTCCTAATTATATACAGCATAGCATAATACCCGCCAAAAATAAAGCGGATATTAGCGCGAAGCGCAGGAAAGACGGCAGCGCGGACGAAAGAGAAGAAAGTTCAAAAAAAATCAAAAAGGTACTTGCTTTTTTTCGCTTCTTTTGCTATAGTCCTCTTGTTGTGGGCTCTTGCCCATCAGACCCAGAAGTAAGGAGGTGCGGTTATGGCAAAATGCGCTATCTGCGGGAAGGGTATTCACTTTGGCAACAACGTGAGCCACTCTCATAGAAGATCCAATCATATTTGGAAGTCCAACATCAAGTCCGTTCGGGTTAAGGTTGGCGAAGGTACTGCGAAGATGTATGTTTGCACTTCCTGCCTGAAGTCCGGTAAAGTTGAAAGAGCGTAAGCTGAAAGAAGAAGAAACAGCCGGTGATGCGTTTGCGGAACCAGGCTGTTCTTTTCTTAATAAGAAAGTGAGGAAAAACAAATGAAAGACGTATTGCAGAGCCTGTTGAACTGGGCGATGAATACCGGCGTGAAGGTGATCATCGCACTTGTTATCCTGATCATTTCCTTCAAAGTGATCAACAGCCTTTCCAAGAAGCTGGGCAAGAAGCTGGAAGCCAAGCAGAAGCTTGACAAGACCCTTGTCAAGACCCTGTGCAATCTCTTCAAGGTGCTGCTGAAGGTCATCGTGGCGATCTGCCTGGTCGGCTATCTGGGCATCGATACCACCGGCCTGTCCGCTCTGATCGCTTCTCTGGGCGTTTGCATCGGTCTGGCTGTCAACGGGACCCTGTCCAATCTGGCCGGCGGCTTCCTGCTGCTGATCACCCGTCCCTTCAAGGTCGACGATTATATCAGCGTTGCCGGTTATGAAGGCACCGTAGAAGATCTGAAGATCGTCAGCACCAAGATTGTGACCCTGGACAACAAGGTCGTTTACGTTCCCAACTCCACGGTCTCCACTTCCCCTATCGTGAACTTCACCGAGAAGGATCTGCGCCGTGTGGATCACGTGTTCACCGTTCCCTTCGCCGTCGACTTCGAGAAGGCCAAGGCCGTGCTGATGAAGGTCATGGAGGACGAGGCCCTGGTGCTGTCCGATCCCGCTCCCTTCGTCCGCGTGGTGAGCTCCTCCAACGGCAACGACCTGACCGTAAGAGCCTGGGTCAAGTCCGCGGATTACTGGGATGCTTACTTCAACCTGCTGGAGAACGGCAAGAAGGCCCTGGGCGCTGCCGGTATCGCAGTTCCCGTCAACCGTCTGGACGTTACCGTAGAAAACAAGTAATATTGATAGGCTAAGCCTGAAGCGAAGGCGGTCTTACCTCGGTAAGGCCGCCTTTCTTTTTGTCCGCTTTTCGGAGCTTATGAGAAACGCTTGCATTTTCGGCTGTTGAATGTTATACTCTAAAATCGGTTACGTGGAAGTATGCGTGATCGGGAAGGAGAGTTCCTATGAAAGCCGTTCTGGTAACAGAAAAGGGTGACGTTACGGTCGATACGGATGTGATCGCCAAATACGCCGGCGCTGTGGCAGTGGAATGCTTCGGCGTGGTCGGGATGGCGGCTACCAGCGTGAGAGACGGTATCAGTCAGCTTCTTAAGCGGGAAAATCTTGCCCAGGGCATCAACGTTTCGGTGGATAACGGAAAGCTGTGCCTGGATTTTCATATTTTTGTGGCTTACGGTGTGAGTATTTCCGCGGTTTCCGACAATCTGATCGAAAACGTGCGGTATAAGGTAGAGACGTTTACCGGCATCCCGGTAGATAAGGTGAACATCTTCGTCGAGGGTGTCCGCCTGATTGATTAAAGCCGGGAGGAAAGAAAAGTGGCAGTCTACAGTATCGATGCGGAGACATTTATCCGGATGTTCGTTTCCGGCGCCAATCAGCTGGAAGCGGACAAGGACTGGGTCAATGATCTGAATGTATTTCCCGTTCCGGACGGCGACACCGGAACGAATATGACGATGACGCTTTCCACCGCGGTCAAGGAGGTGGAAAAGCTGGACGGCAGCGCGACCCTGGAGCAGGTGGCGAAGGCGATCTCCTTCGGCTCTCTGCGGGGAGCCAGAGGCAACAGCGGCGTGATCCTGTCCCAGCTGCTGCGCGGCTTCTGCAAGGTCCTGCAGAACCAGGAGACCCTGGACGCCTGGGGGATCGCCGAGGCCGTGAGCAAGGCCGTTGAGACCGCCTATAAGGCGGTGATGAAGCCCAAGGAGGGCACGATCCTGACCGTTGCCCGCGGTCTGGCCGACAAGTGGTGCACGCTTGCCGAGGACCGGAACGAGCTGGAGCTCCTGCTGGAGGACACGCTGGCCGAGGGCGATATCGTCCTGAAGCATACCCCGGACCTGCTGCCGGTGCTCAAGGAAGCCGGTGTGGTGGACTCCGGCGGACAGGGCCTCATGGTGTTCCTGCGCGGCTGTCAGGCCGCCCTGCTGGGCCATCCGGTGGCTTCCGCGGTGAAGAAGGAAGAAAAGGCGCCCGCCGCCGTTAAGATCCCGGCTCAGTCCGGCCCCATCAGCACGGACGACATCAAATTCGGCTACTGCACCGAATTCCTGGTGAATTTGCCGAAGCCGCTGACGGAGGCGGAGGAGAAGGAATTCAAGAGCTACCTGGAGGGCCTGGGAGATTCCCTGGTGCTGGTAGCAGTGGACGAGATCGTCAAGGTACACGTGCATACCAACGATCCCGGTCTGGCGATCCAGAAGGCCTTAAGCTACGGCTCCCTGACCAATATGAAGATCGACAACATGCGGGTGGAGCATGAGGAAAAGCTGATCCGCAACGCTTCCGCCATCGCCGCGGAGGAAAAGGCCGCGAAGGAAAGCGGGGAGGAGGCTGCCGAGGAGGACACGTCCTCCTGGAAGGAATACGGCATCGTGGCCACCGCAGTGGGCAGCGGCCTCAAGGAGATCCTGCTGAGCATCGGCGTGGACGCCATCGTGGAGGGCGGCCAGACCATGAACCCCAGCGCCGAGGACATCCTGGAGGCGGTGCGCCGGGTGAAGGCGAAGAACGTCTTCGTCCTGCCCAATAACGGCAATATCATCCTGGCCGCCGGACAGGCCAAGCAGATGGAGGAGCAGCGGAACATCATCGTGATCCCCAGCAAATCCGTCCCTCAGGGCATCACGGCGGTAGCCAATTTCATGGCCGAGCTTTCTCCCGAGGAGAATACGGCCAATATGACCGCGGCGCTGTCCTCGGTCAAGGACGGCGAGGTCACCTACGCGGTGCGGGACACCTCCATCGGCGGCCACACGATCCATGAGAAGGACATCATCGCCCTGGGCGGACCGGAGGGCATCTATGCGGTCGGCAAGGACATCTCCGAGGTCGTTCTGGAAATGATCGGTCGCATGGCGGACGAGGACGCCGGACTCATCAGCCTGTATTACGGTGAAGACGTGGCGGAGCAGGACGCGGAGGCCCTGCGGGAAAAGCTCTGCGCCGCTTATCCGGACTGTGACGTGGAAGTATTGAGCGGCGGACAGCCGGTATACTATTATATCGGTTCCGTGGAATAAATACCTGGCCGGCCTGTCCCTGTGACAGACTGGCCTTTTTGCAAATGCAGCCGTTTTCGGGCTGCCGGAAGGAGAAGTATGTGGAATTGGGAGGGCTCCCTTTCCCAGCTGAAGGGCATCGGCCCGAAAAGCGAGGAGGCTTTTCGGCATATGGGGATCTTTACGCCGCAGGAGCTGCTGCGGTGCTATCCCGTCGCCTATGATCTTCCGGAGGCCCTGACCGACCTGGACGAGGCGCCTCTGGGCGTCCCGACAGCCGTGCGGGGCGTGCTGCTGGCGGCCCCCTCCGTAAGGGGCTTCGGCAGGAACGCGGTGCTTTCCGTGCGGATCTCCGACGGGACCGGGAAGGCGACCGTCAGCTTTTTCCACATGCCCTATCTGAAAAGCGTGCTGAACAAGGGAGACGAAAAGGTCTTCCGCGGTCAGCTGGAGAACAGCAAATACGGCCTGCGGATGACGCAGCCCCGAATGTACGAGCCGGAGGCCTACGAGGGACTGCTGGGCACCATTTCGCCGGTATATCCTGCAGCGGAGGGGCTCAGCCAGAAGAAGCTCTCCGAGGCTGTGCGGCAGCTGCTGGAGCACCTGGCCGGCCCCGAAGGGGCCGCACTGGGCCTGGACCCGCAGGAAACGGAAGCCCTGAGGAAGATCCATTTTCCGGGAAGCCGGGAGGAAATGGAGGAGGGCCGGGCGCTTTTGGTCTACCGGGAATTCCTGAGCTTCTGCCTGGGCATCCGGCTCATGAAGCATCAGGAGGTCCGGGAGGCAAATCCGCATCCCATGACGGCGGGCGGCCTGGCCGAGGCGCTGCTGGCTGCGCTGCCTTACCGGCTGACCGGCGCGCAGCAGCGGGTCTGGGAAGAGATCCGGCGGGACCTGGGCGGTCCCTCCCGCATGAACCGGCTGGTGCAGGGCGACGTGGGCTCCGGCAAGACGGTGCTGGCCTTTCTGGCCATGCTGACGGCAGCGGAAAACGGCTGCCAGGCCGTGCTCATGGCGCCCACAGAGGTGCTGGCCGGGCAGCATTTCGATAAGCTCTCGCGCCTGGTCCGGGAGGCGGCGCCGGAGATGCGGGTCGTGCTGCTGACGGGCTCCCTTAAGGAAAGCGTGAAAAAGGTCGTCCGGGAGGAGATCCGGGAGGGCCGCGCGCAGCTGATCGTGGGGACCCATGCGCTGATCCAGGAAGCGGTCGAATACCAAAGGCTCGGTCTGGTGATCACGGACGAGCAGCACCGCTTCGGGGTCAAGCAGCGGGAGACACTGGCCGTGAAGGGTGAGAAGCCGCACATCCTGGTGATGAGCGCCACGCCGATCCCCCGGACGCTGGCGGTGATCCTGTACGGAGACCTGGACATTTCCCGGGTGGACGAGCTGCCCGCGAACCGGAAGCCGATCCAGAACGCCGTGGTGAGCCCCGCCGCCCGGGGCAGCGCCTACCGGCTGATCCAAAAGGAGATCGGAGCGGGCCATCAGGCCTACGTGATCTGCCCGCTGGTGGAGGCCAGTGAGGAGATGCGGGGCGAGAACGTGGAGGACTACTGCGCCGCGCTGAAGGAGATCTTTCCGGCAGGGACCCGGATCGAGAGTCTGAACGGGCGCATGAAGGCCGCCGCGAAAAACGATATCATGGAGCGATTCCTGAAGGGCGAGATCGATATCCTGGTCTCCACCACGGTGGTGGAGGTGGGCGTGGACGCCCGCGCCGCCACGGTGATGCTGATCGAGGACGCGGACCGCTTCGGACTGGCGCAGCTGCATCAGCTGAGGGGCCGGGTGGGCCGCGGCGACGCCCAGAGCTACTGCATATTCGTGGACGGCTCCGGTAATCAGAGGAAGAAGGAGCGGCTGGAGGCGCTGCTGCGCTCGAACGACGGCTTCGCGCTGGCGGAGGAGGATCTGCGGCTGAGGGGCCCCGGCGATCTCTTCGGGATCAGACAAAGCGGCGATCTGCATTTTCTGCTGGGCGACATTTACCGGGATCAGGCCCTGCTGTTTAAGGCCTCCGAGGACGCGGCAAATATCCTCGCCGAGGACCCCGAGCTGAAGGAGGGCTTCCATCCGTCTCTGCGTCGGCAGATCTCCGGCTGGTTCAAGAGGGAGACGCTGTGAGCCGCTGCGGCGGAGCAAGGAGCATTATATATGGAGAAGGAATTTTTCGGCATATGCGATAAGGGGGCCGTGGACCTCATCACCCTGAGGGACGGGGCGGGCATGACCGCCCGGATCATCACCCTGGGCGCCGCGCTGCAGAGCCTGGAGCTGGACGCTCCCTGCGGAAAACGGCTGGACGTGGTGTGGGGCCTGGAGGACGCCCAAAGCTATCTGAAGGTGATGTACGGCGCTGCGGTCGGCCGGGTGGCCAACCGGATCGCCGGAGGCCGCTTCAGTCTGGGCGGAAGGGACTATCAGATCCCGCCCAATCAGGGAAACAACGCCCTGCACGGCGGGCCGGACGGATTCACCAGAAGGATCTTTACCCCTGTGGAGTATAGTCCCCGGCGGGTGGGCTTCCGCCTGTTCTCGCCGGACGGCGATCAGGGCTTTCCGGGAAATATGGAGTTCGAGCTCATCTATTCGCTGGAGACCCCGGGGACTCTCGCCCTGGAGTACCGGGCCGTGAGCGACCGGGACACGCTGATCTCACCCACCAACCACAGCTATTTCAATCTGGACGGACACGGCGCGGGCAGCGTGGACGGAGAGTGGATCCGCGTGAACAGCTTCGCGTATACGCCGCTTGATGAACACATGATCCCCACCGGCGAGCTGGTCCCGACGGAGGGCGGCCCGCTGGACCTGAGCAGGCCCCGGAGGATCGGCGAGATAAACGACCTGCCGGAATTTGCCGCGACTCAGGGACTGGACACCAATTTCTGCCTGCGGGAGGGCTGCCGGGACCTTTCCGCGCCTGCCGCCGCCGTCTACGCGCCGGAAAGCGGCCTGGTCATGGAATGTTATACCGACCGGCCGGGCATCCAGCTGTATTGCTGCGGGGGGATCAAGGACAGGCTCGGCAAAGGCGGCGCCCTGTACGGCCATCACCGGGCGATCTGCCTGGAGACCCAGGCCTATCCCGACGCGGTCCATCACGAGCAATTCCCCAGTACCCTGCTGAAGGCAGGAGATACCTTTGTCAGCAGAACCCGCTATTGCTTCCGCGGTCTCAGACCCGGCGAGCCCTTTGACTTCAAGGAGGAGTAATTATGGATTGGAACTTATTGTACAGCACGCCCGCATCGATCGTTCTGGACGTCGTGGTGCTGCTCCTGCTGGTGATCCTGACCGTCGTCGGTGCCAAGCGGGGCTTCTTCAAGAGCCTGATGTCCCTGGCGATCATCGCGGTATCGCTGCTCGTGGCCGTCACGGTCTCCCGGCTGCTGACGGATCCTCTGACGGACCGTCTGGCCCCGAAGCTGGAGGATAAGGTGGCAAAGGCCATCGAGAATGCCGACCTGGATCTGGCAGGCGTGGAATTCGGAACGCTTAACATGACGGAAAACCATCCCGATACCCTGACGGACGAGGAAATGGAGCTTCTGCAGAAGAACAAGGGCATCGCCGGTCTGACCGAAGCTTTGGAAAAGGTAGGCGTCAAGGACGCAAAGATCCGGGAGATCCTGGCCAAGACGCTGAAAAAGGCGCAGAACGGCTCGGATAATCTGGAGGAAGGTGTCTCCGGCGTCGCGGTGAATATCACGCGCGCGACGATCCGGGCAGCCATCCGGATCATCCTGCTGGTGGTCGTCTTCATCATCGTTTCCCTGCTGCTGCAGCTGCTGACCAACGGCCTGCACGATCTGATGTACAAGGTCCGCTTCCTGGGCACGGTGGATACCATCCTGGGCACCTTCCTGGGCCTCATCACCGCGCTGCTGCTGATCTTCCTGATCCTGACGCTGCTGTCCGGGATCTCCGGCTATCAGGAAAAGGTCGACGCCACCCTGATCACCCGCTTCCTCGACAAATTCAACCTGATCCGCCTGCTGTTCAGAGAGTGACGGACTACGGACAGACTGCCTAAATGAAAACCGCCGCATAGGTCTGAGTACCTGTGCGGCGGTATTTTTATTTTGGCTCTATGTCAAGTGTTGGGGTGGGATTCTACGGAATCCCGCTCCATTTCTGCGTTTAGAGGGTTTTTCATACTTGCCAGGCAAAGCAACAGGTTTTGAGTATGGCAAACAAACCTCCAAGCGCCAATGTAGTAAC
>JAZLJI010000020.1:0-5382 GCA_045617825.1 Lachnospiraceae bacterium | reverse complement strand
CCAGGTTTATATAGAAGAGGAGAAGGACATGAAAGAACTGACGAAAACATACAATCCTTCGGAAATCGAAAAACGTCTGTATGAGAAATGGCAGGAGAAAGGCTATTTCCATGCGAAAGTCGATCCCGATAAAAAACCTTATACGATCGTGATGCCGCCGCCGAATATCACCGGTCAGCTGCACATGGGACACGCGATGGACAATACGCTGCAGGACATCCTGATCCGTTTCAAGAGAATGCAGGGATACGAAACTTTATGGCAGCCCGGCACGGATCATGCTTCGATCGCGACAGAAGCGAAGGTTGTGGAAGCGATGCGTAAGGAAGGCATCACGAAGGATATGATCGGCCGTGAGGGTTTCCTCGAACGCGCATGGGCCTGGCGTGAAAAATACGGCTCCCGCATCGTGGAACAGCTGAAGACGCTGGGGTCGAGCTGCGACTGGGAACGCGAACGCTTCACGATGGACGAGGGCTGCTCGGAAGCGGTGAAAACCGTTTTCATCAATCTTTACGGGAAAGGTCTGATTTACCGCGGAAACCGCATGGTCAACTGGTGTCCTTACTGCAATACATCCATTTCCGACGCAGAGGTGGAATTCGAAGAGAAGGAAGGCAATTTCTGGCATCTTCTGTATCCGGTGAAAGAAACCGGCGAAATGCTGGAACTTGCGACGACGAGACCGGAAACCATGCTCGGCGATACCGCTGTAGCCATCAATCCGGAGGATCCGAGATTTATGCATCTGCACGGATGTCATGTGATTCTGCCGCTTCTGAACAAAGAAATTCCGATCGTCTGCGATGAACATGCCGATATGGAAAAAGGCACCGGCGTCGTGAAGATCACGCCCGCGCATGACCCCAATGACTTCGAAGTCGGTGAACGCCACAATCTGGAACGCGTCCGCGTATTCACTTACGACGGACATATGACCGGTAAAAAGGACGCGGACGAAGCGGCTGAATATCTGGCTTCCGGAAAGGCGGCCGAAGGTGAACCGACCGTACTCGACTGCGGGAAATACGCCGGTATGACGACGATCGAAGCCAGAAAAGCGATCCTCGAGGATCTCGAAGCCGGCGGATTCTTAAAATCCATCGAACCTTTAAAGCATGATGTCGGTACCTGCTACCGCTGCCACAGTACGATCGAGCCGATGATCTCCAAACAGTGGTTTGTCAAGATGAAACCGCTCGCTGAACCCGCGATCAAGGCGGTCGAAGACGGACGCATTAAGTTCGTACCGGACCGTTTCACGAAAACCTATCTGAACTGGATGAACAATACCCGCGACTGGTGCATCTCCCGTCAGCTCTGGTGGGGACATCAGATTCCGGCCTGGTACTGCGACGACTGCGGCGAGACCATGGTGGCGAAGGAAGCCCCCTGCCGCTGCGCCAAATGCGGCTCTGCCCGCCTGACCCAGGATCCGGATACGCTGGACACCTGGTTCTCCAGTGCCCTCTGGCCCTTCAGCACGCTGGGCTGGCCAAACGAGGACGCGGAGGATCTGAAATACTTCTACCCGACCAATACGCTGGTCACCGGCTACGACATCATCGGCTTCTGGGTGAGCCGCATGATCTTCTCGGGCCTGGCCTATACCGGAAAGGCACCCTTCGATACCGTGCTGATCCACGGTCTGGTGCGGGACAGCCTGGGCCGGAAGATGTCCAAATCCCTGGGCAACGGCATCGATCCGCTGGAGGTCATCGACAAATACGGCGCGGACGCGCTGCGGCTGATGCTGGTGTCCGGCAACTCCCCGGGCAACGACATGCGCTTCTACTGGGAGCGGGTGGAGGCCTGCCGCAACTTTATCAATAAGGTGTGGAACGCTTCCCGCTTCATGATGATGAACATTGAGGGCGTGGACACGGAGGCCGTGGACAAGGATATGCTGGCGCCCGAGGACAAGTGGATCATTTCCCGCTGCAACCGGCTGGCCAAGGACGTCACCGACAACCTGGACAAGTTCGAGTTGGGCATCGCCATGCAGAAGGTCTACGACTTCATCTGGGAGGAATTCTGCGACTGGTACATCGAAATGGTGAAGCCCCGCTTCTACCAGAGCGAGGACCGGAAGACCAAGGAGGCGGCTGCCTTCACCCTGAAGAAGGTGCTGGAGCAGTCTCTGAAGCTGCTGCATCCCTTCGCGCCCTTCGCCACCGAGGAGATCTACTGCAGCCTGGAGGGCGAGGACACCACCATCATGCGGGCGGCCTGGCCCGTCTTTGAGGAGGAGTGGAACTTCCCCGAGGAGGAGCAGCGCATCGAATGGGCCAAGGAGATCATCCGGGCGACCCGGGTGACCCGCCTCAACATGAACGTTCCGGCTTCCCGGAAGGCCCATCTGTTCATCGTCAGCGAGGATCCGCAGGTGCGCGAGGCCATGGAGCTGTCCGGCACCTTCATCGCCAGCCTGGCCTCTGCCTCCGGCGTGGCCGTGCAGGCGGACAAGAGCGGCATCGGCGAGGACGCGGTGAGCGCCGTGACCTCCGTGGCCAATATCTTCCTGCCGCTGGCGGAGCTGGTGGACCTGGATAAGGAAAAGGAACGGCTGCAGAAGGAACAGGAACGCCTGGAAAATGAGATCCGGCGCTCCGACGGCATGCTGAAGAACGAAAAGTTCCTGAGCCGCGCCCCTCAGGCCAAGGTGGACGAGGAAACGGCAAAGCGCGACAAATACGCCAAGATGCTGGAGGAAGTTAAGGCCAGACTGGCCCAGCTGTAAAATATCTGCATAAGGGAATTTCCCGGGAGCAGTGATGGATCATGAATCCTTGAGACAACAGAGAATCGGCGTCTTCGATTCGGGCGTGGGCGGGCTCACCGTGGTGCGGGCCCTGGAAGAGATCCTTCCGGGGGAAGACATCCTGTACTTCGGGGACAGCGCCCACTGCCCCTACGGGAACCGCAGCCGGGAGGAGCTGCTCACCCTGGCGGACGGGCTGCTGGACTTCATGGAGGCCCATGAGGTGAAGGCCATCGCGGTGGCCTGCAACACCCTGTCCACCCTCTACGACGACTTCGCGCCCGGTAGGCGGACCCGGATCTTCAGCATCGTGGAGGCCGGAGCCCGGTACGTGCAGAGGCACGGCATCCGCCGCGTAGGCCTGACCGGCACGGCATTTACCGTGGCAAACGGCAGCTACGAGCGGCTGATAACGCAGAAGGCGCCCGGAACGACCCTGGTGGGGGTCCCCAACCGGGATCTGGCCCGGCTGATCGACGAGGGCCGGGACGAAGAGATCCCGGCAAACGTGGAGCAGACTATGGCCGCCCTGGAGCGGGAGGGCCCGCTGGAGCAGGTGATCCTGGGCTGCACGCATTATCCCATCGCCCGGGTCTATTTTGAAGAAATGTCGCCGGATACCCATTTCATCGACCCCGCCAGAGAGCAGGCGGCGATGATCCGGGAATGGCTGGAGCGGGAGGATCTGCTGCGCTTCAGCGAAAACCACCGTCTAGAGATCGTGACCAGCGGGGACCCGGCCCGATATGAGCAGATGTGCAGGCGTCTGGGACTGACCGCGCCGGAGACGATCCGGCAGGAGGCCCTCAGCCTGCGGTAACAAGAGCAACAGTACAGCGGAAAACGGAGGAAGAAAATGGAACGCAAAAATGCCTGGCTGTCCTATGACGAAGACCAGAAAAAAGCCGTGATGGCATTGAACGAGGAGTACCGTCAGTATATCACTGCCGGAAAGACGGAACGGGAATGCGTGGAGCAGACCGTGACGCTGGCCCGATTGGCCGGCTACATCAGCCTGGAGGAGGCGGTAAAGGCCGGAAAGCCCCTGAAGGCCGGCGATAAGCTCTACGCCGACATCATGGGCAAGAGCCTGGCGCTGTTCAACATCGGCGAAGAGCCTATGGAGCAGGGCCTGAACATCCTGGGCGCCCACATCGACAGCCCCCGTCTGGACTTAAAGCAGAATCCCCTCTATGAGGATACGGAGCTGGTGCTGCTGGATACCCACTATTACGGCGGGATCAAGAAATACCAGTGGGTGACCCTGCCGCTGGCCCTTCACGGCGTGGTGGCGAAGAAGGACGGCTCCGTACAGAAGGTCGTCATCGGCGAGGATCCGCAGGATCCCGTGCTGGTGATCACGGACCTGCTGCCCCACCTGGCCCAGACCCAGATGAGCAAGGGCGCCTCCCTGCTGATCGAAGGCGAAAAGCTGGATCTGCTGGTCGGCAGCGAGCCGGTGATGAAGGAAGAAGAGAATTGCGACAAGAAGGATAAGAGAGGCAGAGTGCTGGAGAACATCAAGGCCCTGCTGAAGGATCGCTACGGCATCGAGGAGGAGGATTTCCTGTCCGCTGAGCTGGAGGTGGTCCCCGCCGGAGCGGCCAGAGACCTGGGTCTGGACCGCAGCATGATCCTGGGCTACGGTCAAGACGACCGCATCTGCGCCTTCACCTCGCTGGTGGCCCAGCTGACCGTCAAGAACCCCAAGCGCACCGCGGTCTGCCTGCTGGTGGACAAGGAGGAGATCGGCTCCGTGGGCGCCACGGGCATGCACTCCCGCTTCTTCGAGAACACCGTGGCGGAGGTGATGGAGCTGGCCGGCCAGTACAGCGAGCTGGCGCTGCGCCGGTGCCTCACGAGCTGCCGGATGCTGTCCTCCGACGTGAGCGCGGCCTTCGATCCTGCCTTTGCCGACGCCTTTGAAAAGAAAAACTGCGCTTACCTGGGCCGCGGCCTGGTCTTCAACAAATACACCGGCTCCCGCGGTAAGAGCGGCTCCAACGACTGCTCCGCCGAGTATATGGCGAAGATCCGCCGGATCATGGACGACGCCGGCGTATACTGGCAGACCGCCGAGCTGGGCAAGGTAGACCAGGGCGGCGGCGGGACCATCGCCTACATCGCCGGCAACTACGGCATGGAGGTGGTGGACGCGGGGATCGCGATCCTGTCCATGCACGCTCCCTGGGAGGCCGCCAGCAAGGCCGATATCTACGAAGCTGTGAAGGGCTACCAGGCCTTCCTGGAAAATGCCTGAGCCGGGAAGCGCGAAGCGCCCCTGAACGGATAACTGAATAAAAGAGAGAAAAATAGGGAACTTTTGCAGCCGGACTGACCGCAAAAGTTCGGCTCTATGTCAAGTGTTGGGGTGGGATTCTACGGAATCCCGCTCCATTTCTGCGTTTAGAGGCATTTTCATGTTTGTCATGCGCACCACCGATTTTTGAGCATGGCAAACAAACCTCCAAGCGCCAATGTAGTTAGTGCATGCTCGTTAATTAAATAATTGTAGATTTTATCAATAAATACGCGACAATTGCTTATATATATGGTATAATAAGTGCATGAACATTTTCCCGTTAAGTGAAATACCCTTGCATTTTTAATCAAGAAAGCGA
>JAZLJI010000019.1:0-12863 GCA_045617825.1 Lachnospiraceae bacterium | reverse complement strand
CCACTCACCTCCACGTGTTCTGTAGTGTGTCAGTCTTATGGGAAAATAATATCAGAAGAAAGAAAAATTTGATAGCGAAAGGCCATGCCGGGTTTCATACCGCATTGGTGTCTTTCGCAGAAAGACGGGAAATAAACATGAAGCTGATCATCATTGGAGGAGGCGCGGCGGGACTCAGTGCCGCCATTTCCGCGGCCAGAAGCCTTAAGGCCTCCGGAAGGGACGGAGAGGTCCTGGTGCTGGAGGGCGGTCAGAAGGCAGGGAAGAAGCTGCTTTCCACCGGAAACGGCCATTGCAATCTGACGAATCTGAAGGAAAATGCCGCCTGCTGGCACAGCGACGTGCCGGCGCTGACAGGAGAGCTCCTGGGACGCTTCGGCGCGAAGGAGACCCAGGAGTTCTTCGACAGTCTGGGGATCCCCTGCGTCAGCAAAGAGGGCTACGTCTATCCCAAGTGCCGGGAGGCCGCCGCGGTCCGGGAGGCCCTGGTGGCGGAATGCGAGGCACTGGGGGTAAGGCTCCTTTACGGCAGAAAGGCGGAGCAGCTGCTTTCCGGAGCGGCCTCCGGAGGATCGGCCTTTACCGTGATCGCGGGGGAGGAGCGCTTTTCCGCGGACCGGCTGATCCTGGCGGCCGGCGGCATGGCCTTCCCGAAATCCGGCTCCGACGGCAGCGGCTACCAGCTGGCCATGGACGCGGGCCATTCGGTGATCCAGCCGCTCCCGGCCCTGGTGGCCCTGACGGCCGCGGAGAGCTATACCAGACAGCTGGCCGGCGTCCGGGTAGAGGCCGCGGCGACCCTGACGGTGAACGGCATCAAGCGCCGTACGGAGGAGGGAGAGATCCAGCTGACCGACTACGGCATTTCCGGCATCCCGATCTTCCAGCTGAGCGGCGACGCGGTGGAGGCGCTCTGCGGGGAGAAGGAGGTGAAGGTCTTCCTGAACCTGTGGGAGGGCCGCTCAGAGCCGGATATCCTATACCTGCTGAAGCAGCGGGTGAAGGCGAGACCGGAGCAGGAGACCGGCGAGCTGCTGCGGGGCGTCGTGCCCGATAAAATGATCCCGGTGCTGCTGAACGCGTCGGGGATCCCGCTGCACGTTCCCACCGGCGGACTGGCACCTGCCTTGCTGAACCGCCTCTCCCGGGAAATGGCCGGTCTATGCTTTACTGTGAACGGCGCCAAGGACTTCGATTCCGCGCAGGTGACCCGGGGCGGCGTGCCGCTGGCCGAGGTGGACCGGAGCCTCCAGTCCCGGAAGACGCCGGGGCTGTATTTCGCGGGAGAGATCCTGAACGTGGACGGGCTCTGCGGCGGCTACAATCTGCAGTGGGCCTGGGCCAGCGGGTACCTGGCCGGACAGGCGGCGGTCAAGGCCTGAATTTCGCAAAATAGCGCAAAAAGCATTTGTCAGCGCCCGAAAAGCGTGGTAGAATAACCGAAATGGCCGGGATCGTCCCGGGCCGCAATTCAAATATCCGAAAGCTGTCCTTTCGGAAAAGGAGGGCATCATGAATCATATTGAAACCATCTGCGTGCAGGGCGGATATCATCCCGGCAACGGCGAGCCCCGTCAGGTACCGATCATTCAGAGTACCACCTTCAAGTACGCGACCAGCGCCGACATGGGCAAGCTTTTCGATCTGGAGGCGGAGGGCTATTTCTACACCCGTCTGCAGAACCCCACCAACGATCACGTGGCGGCGAAGATCGCCGAAATGGAAGGCGGCACCGCGGCCATGCTGACCAGCTCCGGTCAGGCGGCCAACTTCTACGCCGTCTTCAATATCGCCTCCTGCGGCGATCACGTGGTAGCGTCCTCCTCCATTTACGGCGGGACCTATAACCTGTTCAGCGTGACCATGAAGCGCATGGGCATCGACTTCACCTTCGTATCTCCGGATGCCACGGAGGAAGAGCTGAACGCGGCCTTCCGTCCCAACACCAAGGCCCTCTTCGGCGAGACCATCGCCAACCCCGCGCTGACCGTGCTGGATCTGGAGCTTTTCGCCAAGGTGGCCCATGAGCACGGCGTTCCGCTGATCGTGGACAATACCTTTGCCACTCCCGTGAACTGCCGGCCCTTCGAATGGGGCGCGGACATCGTGACCCACTCCACTACCAAATACATGGACGGCCACGGCTCTGCCGTCGGCGGCTGCATCGTGGACAGCGGCAAATTCGACTGGACCAAGTACCCCGACAGATTCCCGGGTCTCTGCACGCCCGACGAGAGCTATCACGGGGTGACCTATACCGAGCGCTTCGGCCTGGCCGGCGCCTTCATCACCAAGTGCACCGCTCAGCTGATGCGGGACTTCGGCTCCATCCAGGCCCCTCAGAACGCCTATTATCTGAACCTGGGGCTGGAAAGCCTGCACGTCCGGATGCCCAGACACTGCGAGAACGCCATGGCCGTGGCGGAATACGTCAGCAAGCACCCGAAGATCGCCTGGGTCACCTACCCCAGCCTTCCCGGCGACAAATACTACGATCGCGCCTGCAAATACCTGCCGAACGGCAGCTGCGGCGTGGTCAGCTTCGGCATCAAGGGCGGCAGAGCCGCTGCCGAGGCCTTCATGAAGAACCTGAAGATCGGTGCCATCGAGACCCACGTGGCCGATGCCCGGACCTGCTGCCTGCACCCCGCCAGCGCCACGCACCGTCAGATGAACGACGCCGAGCTGGAGGCCTGCGGTATTTCCGGCGATCTGGTGCGTTTCTCCTGCGGCCTGGAGAATGCCGCGGATCTGATCGCGGACATCGAGCAGGCACTCGCCGCCATCTGAAGAAGCTGACAATAAACCTCTGCGCAGCGGTGCCTCAGGGCACCGCTGTCTGATAAAGGAGCCGGTATGCCGATTAAAATCCCCAATGATCTCCCTGCGGTCCACACTCTGCAGGAGGAAAATATCTTCGTCATGACGGAGACCCGGGCCATCACTCAGGATATCCGCCCGCTGAACATTCTGCTGGTCAATCTGATGCCGAAGAAGATCGAGACGGAGACCCAGCTGGCAAGACTGCTGGGCAATTCCCCGCTGCAGGTCAATCTGGAGCTGATCCATACCAAGCAGCACGTGTCCAAGAATACTCCGGCGGAGCATCTGTTCACCTTTTACAAGACCTTTGACGATATCAAGGAGAAGAATTACGACGGCTGCATCATCACCGGCGCTCCGGTGGAGCTGATGCCCTATGAAGAGGTGGAGTATTGGCCGGAGCTCTGTGAGATCATGGAGTGGACCAAGTCCCACGTCCACAGCACCCTGCACATCTGCTGGGGCGCTCAGGCCGGGCTGTACTATCACTACGGGATCCCGAAGGTGATCCTGCCGGAGAAGTATTCCGGCGTATTCAGACATCACGCCGACTACAAGCAGTCCATCCTGCTGCGGGGCTTCGACGACGAGTTTATGGTGCCCCAGTCCCGCAACACCACCGTGATGCGGGAGGACGTGGAGGCGGTGCCGGAGCTGAAGATCCTGGCCTCCTCCGAGGAGACTGGCGTATACATCATGACGACCAAGCAGGGCCGGCAGGTCTTCATCACCGGCCATTCCGAATACGACGGCGACACCCTGCGCAGCGAGTATCTGCGGGACGTGAAGGCCGGCCTGGCGCCGAAGGTCCCGAAGAACTATTTCCCGGACGACGATCCGACGCGGGAGCCCCGGGTCACCTGGCGCTCGCACGCCAATCTGCTCTACAGCAACTGGCTGAACTATTTCGTCTACCAGACGACGCCCTTTGATCTGAAGGAGATAAATCAATGAAAGGCAGACCCGTGATCCTTGACGGTGCCGCAGGCACCTTGCTGTGGGAAATGGCGGAAAAGGCCGGCATCCCCCGGGAACCCGTGTGGAAATACTCTCTGGAGCAACCGGAGCTGGCCAAGGCCCTCAGCCGGGCCTATCTGGAGGCCGGAAGCCGGATGATCCAGACCAATACCTTCGCGGCAAATGACTACAGCGTGGAGCGTACCTCCTCCTATTCCGTGGAAGAGGTCGTGGCAGCCTCCGTCCGCCTGGCCAAGGAGGCCGCGCAGGCCTACGCGGAGGAAAAGCACTGCGAGGCGGCGAAGGTCTATCTTTCCTCAGGCCCCTTAAGCGTGCTGATGGAGCCCTACGGAACGGTGAGCGCCGGGGAAGTGGAAGCCATTTACCGGAAGATCATGAAAGCGGCGGCCGCGGAAAAGCCGGACTTCATCCTGCTGGAGACCTTCATGGACCTGCAGATGATGCGCGCGGCGGCGGGCGCGGCGCTGGAGACCGGACTGCCGGTGATCTGCTCCTTCAGCTTTGCCAAGAAGGGGCGGACCATGATGGGAGACCGGGTCTCTCAGATCGTCCAGACCCTGGAGCCCATGGGCGTGGCAGCCTTCGGCGTGAACTGCTCCTCCGGCCCGCAGGAGACCCTGCCGGTGCTGCGGGAATTTGCCGGCTGCACGGAGAAGCCGCTGTGGTACAAGCCGAATCTGGGCACCGGAGAGAAGGTCCTGGGCATCGAGGAATTTGCCGAGGCCGTTAGGCCGGCGCTGGGCCTGGCGGATTATCTGGGCGCCTGCTGCGGCAGCAGCCCGGCCTACATCCGCAGACTGGCGGAGCTGGCGGCGGAAATGCCTGACTGACCGAGAAAAGCGCAATACAGAAAGGGAGAGGGACCCGGCAGGATACCTCTCCCTTTTCCTGTGCGGCGAAGGCCGCGGCAGTTAAGCGCCGATGAGCTCCACGTCCTCCAGCTCCTGATACGGCACGTCCCGGACGTCGTCAGCGTCGAAGACACCGAACTGCCAGTCCTCTACGGACAGAAGATAGCGGTAGACCCGCTCCTGGAGCGCTTCCCGTTCGTCCTCTGTCAGCTGCTCCTCATAGCGGAGCACCAGCGCGCTGAAGAAGTAGGTCTCGGTAACGGTCTTGCGGAAGAGGAAGGCCTCCCGGATCCCCTGAGGACGCAGCTCCGTCAGCAGAGCGGTCAGCTCCTCGCGGCATTTTCCGGGAAGCTCGGTCTCGCTGCTCAGGCAATCGGTGCAGCGCAGCAGGCGGGTCTCACTGAACAGATCCCGGGCCTGCTTGCCCATGTTCGGGGCCAGTCTGCGGTAGCGGTCCAGCTCCGGCTGATTGCCGCTGATGCAGCAATAGCTGCCCACCAGATCCATGGCTTCCCCGGCAAAGCGCTTGCTGACGGTGGCCGCGTTATACAGCTGGAAGATCCCGCGGTCATCGTAGCGGTGCAGCCGGAACAGGCCCTTGATGAGCAGAGCGTAGGCCCCGGCGCTGCTGACCCCGTAGGCGGAAAGGAGCGCGTCAGCCAGCTTCTCCGCCTCCTGATGCCGTCCCAGCTTCCGCAGGTCGTCGATGATGCCGCTGCAGTTCTCCTGATCCAGAGGCTTTCCGGCCTCCTCCCAGGCCCCGATCCGGCTCAGGGGCTCCAGATACAGCTCCTGCCTTGCCGCCTCGTAATCCATGGCCTTCAGGCCCTCCGTAAAGCCCTCGGCGGTCAGATCCACGGCCCGCATGATCTCGCCGCTGAAGCGGGGATCGGGACCGGCCGCGGCGGCGGGAGCTTCCGCCGGAGCGTCCAGGGCCTCGATGCGGGTCCGGGCGATGGGCTGATCAGTGTTTCGGGACTGGATCTCCCGCTGCAGCAGGGCCTGCCATTCGGCCTCCCGCCGGGGCAGCGCCTCCAGGAACAGATCCGCCTCCCGGTAAACGGCGGCTTTGTCGGGCTTTTCCTTCTCAAACAGACTGGGCTGGTCCTGGATCTGCCGCTCCCAGCTGAAATAGCCGTAATAGCGCTGCTTCCGCAGGGCGCTGCAGACCGGCGCCGGATCGCCCTCCTCCCGGATCTTTCGGCTCAGCGCCTCGTCCGCGGACAGGGTCCGGGCATAGCTGAAGAGCCGGTAATCCCGCAGATACCGCTGATCCGCGTAGAGGTAGAACACCAGCGCGATGCCGGCAAAGGGCCCCATCGGAGTGGCGCCGGTGGCCAGCCACTGATGATAGCGGTTCTCGGCCGTCAGGCCCTTCTGCTCCTGCTTCAGGCTGCAGGCCTCGTAGAAGAGAAGCTGCTCCAGCTCCTCCCGGTCCAGGCTGCGCAGCAGCGCCGTGCCCAGCACCAGCTTCAGCGCGCCCTTTTCCTCCTCAAAGGAAAAGCTGTTGTCCGGCGTCAGGAACAGGGCAGGGGTCCGGTCCAGGCCGGCCTTCGAAAGCGCCTTTTCCGCCATGCCGTAAAGCAGCGGCAGGTCCTCCCGGGATACGGCAAATCCACCCTGGCTCTTTTGCTCCGCCTGATAACGGAAGCAGAGCCTCAGCCGGGACAGGGCGCCCACCAGAACGAAGCCGCCGAAGATGACCATGCCGGCGGAGGCATTTACCGCGTCGTCGGAGGTGGTCAGACTGAAGACGAGAGGCAGCAGGAGCCCGCAGATAAACAGCAGGACCGTCTCGGCCAGTGAGCCCAGCCGGAGCGCTCTCAGCGTCCTCAGCTTTTTATCGGCAAAGGCCGCCGCCTGCTCAGGGTGAGCCAGCAGCTCGTCCTGGATCCGGGTCATGGCCTCGTTGGTCTGCTTCTTTTTGCGGCGGAAGGCCAGAAAGGGGCTGAGGACCAGGAACAGGGCCGGGACAGCCAGCAGCACGTAGCGCCAGGGCCCGATGATCCAGGCCAGCTCCTCCGGGATCGGCGACAGCGCGGTGGCCAGCAGCCGCATGATCACGGCCAGGACGAAGGCAGCGCAGACCAGGATCAGTCCTGCGCGCTTGCGCTTCTGATAATTGCTGCGGTTTTGGTTCTGAGAAATCGGCATGGCTTTTCCTCGCTTGGATATTCTGCTCTCAGTATACTTCAAAGCATCAATAAGTGCAAGAAGAAGGGAAAAATACCTTGCGCCGACAAAAAATACCGGATCCGGTCAAGTAATGCTTTTTTCGAGAGCCATTCTGTGGTAAATTATTAGCAAAACTGAACGCAGGAGGCGCGGATCATGCCGGAACCCGAAGATAAGGACCAGGAACAGCAGGAGATAAAGAATGCGGCAGACCTTGAACGGTTTGAGGAGCTTGCAAAGCAGGCGCGTGAGCGGGACTATGCCGAGCTGCAGGAACAGAAACAGCTGCTGGAACAGACAGAGCAGTATTTTCAGGCGAAGCGGCGGGAATATCGGGCGAAGACGGAAAAACTCGAAAATGACCTCGGGATGAAGTACGAGGACATCACGCTGCTGCACGACGTCGCCGTCAAATACCGGCTCGACGAGTATGACAATGTGATCCGGATGAATGACAGAAATCATCCGTATTTCCCCATTGCGGAAAAGCTGCGGAACAGCAATGCCTCCGAGGAAGACAAGAAATGGATGTTCTGGGAGGACGTGCTGCGGTTTGCCGGAGAAAGGGAGCCGTGGCTGAAAGACCGCCGGCTCGAGGACGTCGTGAAATGCATCGACGTCAGGCTGCCTGATAAGCCGGACTACGGGGCAACGGTGGGAGAAAAAGCTCTGTACGCGTATAACGAGGAGCTTTTTAACCGGTACGGTGCCCTTAATGATGCGGCTCTCGCCCTGCGCCGCATCGGGATCCGATGGAAGGAGGCGCGGGAAAAGGAGCATGAAAACGAGGATGAGCTCATCCCCGAGAAGGGAAGAGACGCTGCGGAACAGCTGCTCGACGAATTCTGGAGCCTTTTCAATGAAGTGGACTACGAGACCGTAAGAAAGAACGGTGACAAAACGGAAGGGCTGCTCAGGGCCCTCAGCCCGGAGGCGGACGGCACACCCGCTCCGACAGACCGGCTGCTCGATCTTTATACGGATTATCTGATCGAGGTCCATAAAGCCCAGGATGATCCCTCCCGCATCGTTCCCACGAAGGAGGAAGCGGATATCCTCGATATGCTCGGCCGGTTCAATACGGCTGCGGCGCGTCTTGCGGATATGCAGGACGAGAAGAATAACGGCGGACTGAGGGTGCCTTCGCCCGACAAAGAGCTTGAAAACGGGAAGAAGATCCACCGGGTAAATGCGGTGGGGAGAGAACCTGTACCGGAGGCGAAAAACGCGTCCTTTTCCCGGGTGAACGCGGAGCTGTTTACCGGAGGGCCCAGGGCAGGCGACGTGAAGCAGGGAGCGCTCGGCGACTGCTATTTACTCGCGGCGCTTTCCGCCATTTCGGCGCAGGATCCGTCGATCATCCGGAACGCGATGCGGGACAACAAGGACGGGACCGTAACGGTCCGGTTCTATAACGCGGAGCTGGAACCCGTATACGTCACGGTGGACAAGACGATCCCGACGAAAAACGGAGCGGATCTCGGCGCCAGGGGCGGAAAAGAAGCCCTCTGGGTCAAGCTTATGGAAAAAGCTTATGTCCAATCCGGTCTGGCTGGCGGCAATCTGAAAAAAGCCGAGGCGGGGACCTTCACCGGCAGGTATAAAGATATCGAAGGCGGCAACGTGTTTGATACGGTCTCCATGCTGCTCGGGCAGAAGCAGGGGATCGTTTCGGGGGCGTACAGATATCTGAGTCTGTCCGCAAAATCGGGAACGGGTGAGTATACCGAAAAGGAAAGAAAATATGCCGCCGAGCTGCAGGAAGCGCTCAGCAAGGGTCACATCGTGACGGCAGGCAACCTGGGACGGACCCTGTTCCTCGGGACCGCGATCGAAAAGGAACGGGAGAAGATCGGCGGGATGCCGCTCAATGACGCAGGCATTATGACCTTCCACGCTTACTCCGTGACCGGGATCGAAGAGGAAAACGGCAAATACTACGTAAACGTCCGCAACCCTCATGCCAGGAGAGGCGTCAATACCGCAGTAAGCGGCGAACGCTTCGCGGTCGGAAGGGAAGCGGCACAGGGCTACAGCCGGTTGGAGCTGAGGGATTTTTCGTCCTATTTCCCCTACGTCGCAGTCAACACCGTCGACGTATCGGACGCCTGCCGGAAACAGCTCGCGCAGTCGACCGCTATGGTCCGTTATTACGGCGACGCGGTACGGAGGCTTTCCGAAGCCCTGACGGCGACAGACGGTCCGCTGCTGCACTTCAAGAATTCGGAGCATTATAAGAAGTTCCGGGATTCTGCCGTCGGGCTGGACCGGCTGATGCAGTCGGAGAAGCCGGACGCGGAAAAGCTGACCCAAGGGCTTGAAAGCTTCTTCAGGACGGCCAAGGCCTACGAAAACTATTGCGAAAACGACAAAAAACTGAACGTTTTCAAGGATTCCCGCCGTGCGTTCGTGCGTTATCAGGCTGCAAAGATCGCCGATGAGCTGAAAAACGTATACGATCAGAATAAGGACAAAACGCTGAAGGATAAATGGAAGGAATTCTCCTATTCGGCAGCAGAGAAAAAGGTCGGTGTGCCGGTGAACTGTGAGGGCATGGGTAAGGCCTTCCGGGCAATGGCAGACGGCATGGCGGAGAGGCTGATGGGCCGGACGGGCGATTTCAGTCAGGCACAGACCCGCAGGAAGCTGTACGAATTTCTCGGCAATTATGCGAATGAGAGCGGTGCGGACCGGCTTCGCAGGGACGCGGAAAATCTGAGCGAGGAGAAACGCTACGATTTCCTGCAGAAAAACGCCCGCGCCTTCTGTACGGCTGATTTCATCAGCAGACACGGCGGAGAGATCCGTCAAGCGATGCGGCTGGACGGCTATGCCGCCGATCCTAAGCTTGAGCGGCTGCTGGGAGCTCCGCGGGAGGCAGAGGGCCCGGTCATTCAATAAAAGGGCGCCTCGGCTCATGACGGAGAATAGGCCTCCGGGGGCCGGGGCACGGGGAGAAGATAAGGACAGCGGAAGGCCCCGGGCGTATAAAGACCGGGACGCGTACGGGACTCAGCAAACGGAAAGGAATGATCCTGTGAAAATATCGATACGGAAAAAAATACTCATGGGGCTGCTTACCGCTTTGGTCGCGGCGGGCCTGGTCTGCCTGCTGACGGCCTGCGGCGGGGAGCAGCGCCCGGAGGAAACGCCCGGTATCGATCTGCTGGCGGAGCTGAAGGCCGACGTAAGCGTCCCGGTGATCGATACCACGGTCACGGTCTCCTCGAACGGCATGGGACTGAAGCTGCAGACTCCGCTGAAATACGAATGGGCGGAGCTGTTCCGGGAGGATTACAGTCTGTTCGATCCCCTGCTGGCGAAATTCAGCCTGCTGATGTGCCTTGACGCTCAGGATAACGGACGCGCCGCCGTGACGGACGCGCCGAAGGGGAGCGAAAGCGATGACAGCGCATTTCCCGCTTCTCTGGGCTTCGGAAAGACGCAGCGCTTCCTGATCGGGGCAAACGCGGCAGAGGACCCGGACGATACGACCTCCATGGTGGTGTCTGCCTTTACCTATCGCCGTGAGGATCATCATATCAGCTATATCAACGTTTCCTTTACCGGCACCGACGGCTCCGACGGGCAGTGGGCATCCAATTTCGATATCGGGGCCGAGGGCAGCGTCTATCCAGGCGACTCCGAGGAATGGCGCGTGAAGGCCAACCACAAGGGCTTTGACGTTACCGCGACCAGAGCCCTCGCGCAGCTGAAGAGCTGCTTTCAGACCCTGGAGCTGGCCGGGGCGGACCGCGTGGTGGTCGGCATCAACGGCTATTCCCGGGGCGCGGCCGTGGCAAATATCGTGGCGACCAGGTTTTTCGACGCGGGCCTGGAGCTGAGCCCGAACACCGCCGTCTACGCCTATACCTTTGCCGCGCCGAATACCACCACCGAAACGGCGGCCGAAGGAAGCTGCATCTTCAATCTGATCAATGCGGGGGACGTGGTGCCAAGCCTGCCGCCCGAAAGCATGGGCTTTAGCCGTTACGGGCAGGACGTGGTCTTCGACCTGAGCAGCGACCAGGCCCTGAGCAGCCGCTATACGCAGCTCACGGGCTCCAAATACAGCAGCACCGGCCTCCGCAGGCTGCGCTCCGGCCTGCAGGCACTCTGCGCCGACCGCACGGCCTACTACACGGTCGGCACCGACGCGGATTCGACCAATACCCTGCGCTTCAAGAGCAGGAGCCAGGCCGCGGTCCAGCGGGAAAGCGTGAGGAAGCAGCTGATGGCCTTCTGCCCGGAGCATTTCGACGATTACGTGAGCCTGAGCGAGGTCATCCGGGAGGCGGACGGCTCCTTCAGCTTTTCCTACAGTCTGGCCCCGGCCTATATCAGCACGGCGATCCCTGCCCTGCTGAAGAAGGTTGGCAGCGGCGTGAACCTGACGAGCCTCCTGCCGACGCTTTCTCTGGTCAGCTACGGCCGGTTCAACTCCCTTGTCCTGGCCGTGGCAGAGGTCTTCGCGGCGGAAGGCGACGTGATCCGGGACATGCATGATCCGGCGGCGTATTTCCTGTATATCGACAGCCTGTCCTGAGAGCTTATGAGCCGGGAAATGCCGTGACGTAAGGGCCGGAGATCTTGCCCCCGAGCGGAGCTCGCGGGAGCCCGTCGCGGCTCCTTGCGGCTTCAGAGATCCGCATGGTGGATCTTCCTGTCCGAGCCCCGGCTGCAGGGGACCGACAGGGAGCATCGGCCGGCTGAAATTTATTGCGGATTTTGAAAATAATGCTTGACATTTTTTCGGACACGGAGTATATTGTTTTTTGCGCTCGGGAAACCGATTGCGTGTGCGTTTAGCTCAGCTGGATAGAGCGTTTGGCTACGGACCAAAAGGCCGGGGGTTCGAATCCTCTAACGCACAGCTTGGCCCTGCATGGAAGCAGGGCTTTTTTTATACCTGCGGATATGGCGGAATTGGCAGACGCGCTGGATTTAGGTTCCAGTGGGCAACCGTGCAGGTTCAAATCCTGTTATCCGCACGAAAAGGGAGAGATCCGGACCTTTTACCAATCGGTGAAGGGTTCGGATTTCTTTTTGTGCTTGGTGACGCGCAATGTTGACTTTTGCTTGTCGGCATTACGTCCGCGCACCGCCAATGTGAATATCCTTGATAGCTGATGCCAAACAAAAGGAAGGATATTTACAATGAAAACACAAATCACTTACCACGAAGAAAACGGCTATCTTTATCCCGATCTCACCCTGCCGGAACAGACGCATTACCCGATCGGCAAATACGGAGACCTGCACCTTGTCTATCTGAAAGAACATAAGAGAGCGACTTACACCACTTTGCTGACCACGGGCAAGCTCAACGAATACCTGCACGAAATCGACGAGCAGGCACACGAAATGCTCCGCAGCATCATTGACCGCCTCGCTTCCAAGCGGGGCGTGAATGAAGCCCTGAAAGCCGAGAATGCCCTCCTGTGGGTGCAAGAAATGAACAACTGCAAAGCCACCGCCGAAGAGAGCGTTTTGCGGGAGAATGTATATCAATAATCGTGTTTGCAATCGGTCAAAGATTTATTAAAAGAATGGGTATAGAGTCGTGAAACGCAACTCCATGCCCACTTTTCTTTATTAACATATAAAAGCATCTTCTTGCATTATTCGTCGAAAACAGCTGACAGCGTTTCTCGTAATTGCGTCCTTTTCGGTATATCAACGACACCGTATCCAGCAATTTCTCCGAGAGCGCTTTGGCGAAGTTTGGGCTTTATGAAACTTTCAAAAAGGTCTTTGGCGTATTCATAATTGCCCGGAGATAATACCATTCGACGCAAATATCCATTCATAATGCCTGCGGCATAATCAGCTAACTGGATGCCGGGGCTGAAAAGACTATTTTCGATCAAAACGCCTTGATAGAGATTTTTGTACTTAGTGTCTGCTCGTTAAGAGGCCTCTACAAGCCAAGTGCATGACTTTGGTTCGTACTGTATAAGGCTTCTTGCTTCGTTAGCGGATACCAACGGATCAGTGTTACGCCCTGAGTTCGTCCTCATTAACGTCAAACAAAGC
>JAZLJI010000018.1:0-27498 GCA_045617825.1 Lachnospiraceae bacterium | reverse complement strand
TGGTAAAGCCGGAGCAGTCGATGCCGTCCTCGGCCAGCTTGGTCCAGTTCTCACCGTCCAGCGAGCCGTAAACGGTCCAGGCTTCGTTGATGCACCACTGATACGGCCATTCGTAGTTGTAGATGCGGTAGCCGGTGATGTTGTGAACGCCGTCCAGCTCGAAGAGGAAATAGCCGTTCTCATCCCAGTGGTAGCGGCAGGAGGTGGCGAACTCGGGCTTGTGGTTGCCGTCGATCAGCTTGTCCGCCAGATTGGCGTCGCTGTATTTCTGATAGGTGGAGGAGGCCGCGGTATCCAGTGCCAGGTTCCGGCCCTCGGAATTCATGCGGCTCAGCAGATACAGCGCGGTGATCTTGCCGTCCTTATCCGCGCAGACCGTGACCTGATCCTGCGGCAGCAGGACGTTCGCCTGCTTGGGCTGCTCGGCGGACTTGGGATCGGTGGGCACCATGGCGATGGCGGTGTTCGCGGGGATCGTCAGAACGGTCTCGCGGCCGTCCAGGTCATGACCGGTATTCAGGGTCACCTTGCCGTCCTCGTTGGCCGAAACGTAGTTGCCCCGGTAAACGGTGATGCCGGCGGCTTCGGGAGCGGTGAAGGCGGCGATCTCGCCCTGGGCATCCTTCCAGATGCAGAAGTAATTCATCGTATCGGCCCTCAGCAGGATCGTCTTGCCCTTGACGGTAAGATCCTCGAGTTTGCCCTCGGGGTTCACCACCGTGAGGGTGTAAACGGAGCCGGCGTCGGTGAGCTTGCGGGGTCTGGTGATGTCGCCCTGATAATAGGTGTAGGCGTAGTTGCAGTAGACCTTTCCGTCGCAGGTCAGGCCCTCAAGGCTGTGGTCCTTCTTCTGCTCGGGGACTTTGATCTCTACCTTCTCGGTGGGATCGGCGGCGTTCTTGAGACCCGTCAGCAGCTCGACGTATTTGCTGGCCAGAGCCTCGGCCGTGCCCTTCGCGAAGCGGCACTGGTCCGCCTCGTAGCAGGTGTTGTCATAGGAATAGTCGGCGGCGATATAGGAATTGGAGCCGTCGCAGTAGCCCATGCAGAGGGTGAGGGCAAAGGGGGAATGCTCCCGGACGAAGTTGGCGTTGCCGTCGAACATCTCATAGGAAGCGGTGAAGACGCCCACCTCGCCGAAGGAGAAGGCGCTGATGTTGATGTCCAGGGTCTCCGGCAGCTTGCTCTTGCTGATGATGGCGGAGGCGTGGTAGCAGCTGTGGATGCCGTAAGGCGCGCCCTCACGGGAGCAGCGGGCCCGGTCGCCGGTGGTGGTGAAGATGGTATTGATCTCCACGGCCTTGGCCAGCAGGCTGTCCTGGGTGTGGTTGACTCTGCCGGTATAGGTGATATCGCCGGTGAGCTTGATGGGGCCCAGCGCGATGGGCGTCATGTCGGTGAAGGCAGCCTTGGCCTGCTCGGCGAAGGTCTTGCCGTATTCCCGGTGATCGCTGGCAATGTTGCCTGGGTTCTCAGAGGTAATGGAGCTGCTGGGGTTGATATTGCCGGCGGCGCCCTGCATATAAGCGCAGTGGCAGTCCTCCAGCTCTTCGATGTTTTCCCGGATCTGGCCTACGATGCAGGAGGACAGATTGGTCTTCAGGATGCCGCCGGTGGTGGTGCAGTGGACCTGGAAGTTCACCAGAGCGATATCCTTGGCGCCCTCACGCTCGAAGCGCAGGACCCGCATGGTGTGGTCCGCCTCGGTCTCGTGTCTCACGATGGAGCCGGAGGAGAAATCACCGAAGTTGGGGCCCGCGTAGGTGCCGTTGCTCAGGAGATAGTGACGGACGAAGTTCAGCCCGTTGATCTCGGCGGAGCCGGTGCTGGCGGTGCAGGGCTTAAGGTCTGCCATAGCCAGAGCCGCGGCCTCGGCGCACTGCGCGTACAGATAGGTCTTATAGCGGGCGATGGAGGGCAACGAAGAGCCCTGGTCGGGACCGGAGTGGGTATGGGTGCCTTCCACGAAAATGTGATCGGCCGGAATCCCGGTGGTCCCGTTGATGGCCTTGCGGACCGCGTTCATCAGCTCGTCGCCGATGCTGATGATGTCGATGATGCACAGCATGATGGTCTCGCCGTTGCCGTCCTGCAGCGCGATGCAGTTGGCCTTCAGGGGGTCCAGGTAGCCGTTGGAAAGGCGCTTGGACGTATTGCCGTAGCCGCCCATGGGAACGCTTTCCAGAGGGGTAACGTCCGTGCGGCCGAAGCCGGCGAAGAACTTCACCTCCTCAGGCTGAGCTTCCGTGGCCGCCTCGGTGGTGGCTTCCGTTTCCTTAGCGGGCGCAGTGGTCTGCGCTTCCTCTGAGGTGTTCGGAACGGTTTCCTTGTTATTTCCGCCGCAGGCGCTCAGACTGAGCACCATGGCCAGAACAAGGAGCATTGCCCAAATCTTCTTCATGATTTCCTCCTTATTCAGCGGAATATCCGCTTCACGTTTTTTACGGCTCGATTATACCGCATATCCGGAGCCGAGGCAAGGCAAAAATACCCCTGAGGGGGCTATCAGTTCCGTCCGGCCGTTCTCATTCGCGCGGGAAAGGCGGGCGGATATTGACCGGGGCTTATACGGGCTTGACAGCCTGCGGCAAAGTGTTATAGAATGTGCTCAGAACAGGGCGATGCCCGACGGAAGGAAAATTGAAGATATGCTGAACAAAAAACTAAGGAGCGAGCTTTTTGGCGGAGCATTTACGGACGGCGGGACCTTTATGAAGGGCTGCTACCGCGGCTATTATATGGTGCTGGATACCATCCGCCAGCAGAACGGCACGGTCGGCGGGCAGAGGCTGACGATCGGCGCTTTCCGGGAGGACGATCCGGAAAATACCTCTCTCAAGGCCTTTTTGGGAGAGCTGCGGCAGCGGCACTCCGAGATCAAGGCGCTGGCCGCGGAAAACGCGCATATCAGCGTCAGCTTTCTGGCCTACAGCAACAAGAAGCTGGTGGAACAGCTGAACGGCTGCGTGGATGAGCTCGTGGACTATATGATCCGGGAGGGCTATCGGAGCGGCTGCTTCGACTGCGGCCGGGAAACGGCGGACTGCTACGATATCAACGGCTACCACTTCTGGCTCTGCCCCGACTGCTTCGGCGCCGTGCAGCAGGAGATCACCGACCGGGCGGATCAGATCCGGATGCAGAAGTCCAATCTCCTGAAGGGAGCCGTGGGCGCGCTGCTGGGCACGCTGGTGGGCGTCGGCCTGTACGTGGGCATTTACCAGCTGGGCTATATCAGCGCTCTGGTGGGCCTGGTGATGGCGATCCTCACGTTCTGGCTGTATGAGAAGATGGGCGGCGCGCTGGACGTCAAGGGCGTCCTGGTATGCGTCGTGATGATGGTCTTCGGGGTGATCATGGCCAACCGGCTCGTCTGGACCCTGGAATTCTACAATTACTTCAAAACGGAGTATCAGGTGACCTTCGGGATGATCTATCAGGACCTGAAGGAACTGATCACGGAGAACGAGCTCACCGCGGACTATTACAGGGAGCTGGTCAGCGCCTTCCTGTTTACCGCCCTGGGGTCGGTGGGCAGCATCATCTCCGCCGTGAAGAAGAGCAAGGGAACGGATATGCACGCCAGAAAGGCCTGAGGCCGCAGGGCTGCCCGCGGTCCCGCGGGCGGACGATACGAAAAGGGGATGCCCGCAGGGCATCCCCTTTTCGTGTGTTCAGATCAGATCAGTATCCCAGGATCTGGAATTCGTACATCCGGACGTCGGCCATCTGCCCTCCGTTGGGATTGCTGCCCCGGGTATTGTCGCCGGCGCCGACAAATACCCTGTCGATCACCAGCTTGACGTACCGGGCCTGAGCGGGGGCTTCAAAATCGCCGCCGTCGGGCTCGCCGCCCCGCAGCTCGGAGGCATACTTCACGGACTCGGTGAAGGAGGAGCAGTCGATGCCGCCCTCCGCCAGCCTGGTCCAATGCTCACCGTCCAGGGAGCCGTAAACGGACCAGGCCTCGTTGATGCACCACTGATAGGGCCATTCGTAGTTGTACATCCGGTAGCCGGTGACGGTCCTCACGCCGTCAAAGGCGAAGAGGATCTCGCCGTCCTCGGACCAATGGTAACGGCAGGAGGTGCTGTAGTCGGCCCTGTGGTCGCCGTCGACGATCCGCTCGATGGGCGCCTCGACGCCGCCCGCGCTGCCCGGGTAGGGAGCGTAGCTGGTGGTCACCCGGGCCTTCCGGGCCAGATTTTCCGTGTAGATCTCGTCGGGATCGCCGAAGATCTCGAATTCCGCGATCCGGATGACCCGCTTGTCCGCCACGTCATCGCCCAGATAAGTATTGCAGTGGGCGTCGGTGACGGCCAGCTTGACGAAGCGGGCGCGGACCCCGGTATCCAGCCGCTTCTCGCGGGAGCCGCTGCTCATGCCGCTGCCGCAGTCCAGCAGCGTCCAGACGGCGCCGTCCGCGGAGGTATAGATCTCGTAGTCCTTGACGCCGCCGTAGGCCTCGGGCTCCGCCTGATTGATCAGCCGGTAGCCGGTGACGGTGTATTCTCCCGAGAATTCGAAGAGGATCTCGCCGCCCTCCCTGAACTGGAAGCCGGCGCATTCCGTGAGGCCGGCGGATACGTTGCCGTCATTGATCAGGTAAGGGTAGTATTTATTGCTCAGGATCAGCGGATAGGTATAGCTGACAGTGGCCTTGGCCGCCAGATTGCCGGGATCGCCCTCGATGCCCTCCCGGGAGACGATAAATACGGCGATCGTGCTGCCCTCGGCATCCTCCACCGCGGTGATCCGGTCACCGAACAGGAGGAAGGACGCCTTGCCGGCGGAGACGGCCAGAGGATCCGCGGGCACCATCGCGTAGGGCGTATCTGCGGAGACCGTCAGGCTGCCGGCCGCGCCGCTGCCGTCGGAGGAGGAGTTCAGGCTGACCGAATGACCGCCGCTTTTCATGACGAACTGATTCCATTTGACGGCGCAGCCGCAGCGGTCGGGAGAGGTCACGGCGGCGATCCTGCCGTCCTTATCCCTCCACAGGCAGAGCAGGCTCAGCATGTCCGCCTGCCGGACGAGGGCCTCGTCCCCGAGAAGGAAGTCCTCCAGACTGCCGTCCTGAGCCAGCAGGGTCAGCCGGTACGGCTTGCCGTCGCCGTTCAGCACCCGGGTATGGAGATGGCCGCTCTGATAATACGCGTAGCCGTAGTTATAGTATACGCGGCCGTCCCAGTTCAGACCGGCCAGCGGGTCCTCCCGCTCCGGCGGCGTGACGGTCACGGTCCCCGTGGGCGTCTCCTGACGGTGCAGCTCCTCCAAAAGCCCGACCATAGCGGAGGCCAGCTCCTCGGCAGTGCCCTTGACGAAGCGGCATTGGTCCGCCTCATAGCAGGTATTGTCATGGGCATAGTCCGCCGCGACGTAGGAGGAATAGCCGTTGCAGTAGGCCATGACCAGCGTCAGCGGGTAGGGAGAATTGTCCCGGACGAAGCTCGCGTTCACGTCGAACATTTCGTAGGGCGCGGTCACCAGCCCGACCTCGCCGAAGGAGAGGGCGTCCAGCTCCAGGTCCAGTGTGCTGCCCAGAAGGGATTTGTCGATGATGGCCTTGGCGTGATAGCAGCTGTGGATGTCGTAGGGCTTGCCCATCACGACGCAGCGGGGCCGGTCGCCGGTGGCGGAAAATACCTCGTAGATCGCCGTGGCCACGGGGACCAGATGGTCCTTGGTATGGTCCACGGTCCCGGTGAAGGTGACGCTGCCGCTGATCCTGATGGGACCCAGCCTGATGGGTTTCAGGTCGGGAAGCGCGGCGAGAACCTTTTTGCCGAAGATCACGCCGTATTCCTTATAGTCGGAGGTGAGGGTATCGCCCGACTTGTAGCTGGTGGGATTGATATTGCCAGAGCCGCCCTGTACATAGCTGCAGTATACGTCCTCCCGCTCCTCCACGTAATTCCGGATGCGGGCCACGATGTCGGCGGAGATATCCGTCTTGGCCATGCCGCCGGTGCGGTGCGGGTGTACCTGAAAATGCACCAGCAGGATATCCTTGGCGTCCTCCCGCTCAAAGCGCAGCAGGCGGATGGTGTGATCGGCCTCGGTTTCGTAGCCCACGATGGGCGCCGAGCCGAAATCGCCGTAGTTGTCACCGGCATAGCTGCCGTTGCCCAGCAGGTAGTGCCGCACGAAATTCAGCCCCAGGATCTGCGTCTCGCCGCTGCTGGCGGCGGCAGGCGCCAGATCCCCGATGGCCTGTACTGCCGCCTTCGCCAGACCCTGATAGAGGTATTCCCGGTAGCGGAGGATGGCTCCGGATCCGGTAAGGGAGATCTCCGGCCCGGAATGGGTATGCGAGCAGGCGATATAGATGTGATCCCCCGCCACGCCGGTGGCGGCGGTGACGGCCGCGCGGCAGGGCCCGAGCAGGGTATCCTTGACGCCGATCAGGTCCAGCATGAAGATCAGAACGGTCTCGCCGTTGCCGTCCCGGAGCGCCAGGCAGTTGGCCGTCAGCGGATCCAGCACGTTCGTGCTCAGGCGGGTGGCCGCGTTGCCGTAGCCGGACAGAGGGACGCTTTCCCAGGGAGTGATGTCCGCTCTGCCGAAGCCGGCAAAGAAGGTGCTGTCCTCCTCGGGCGCCTCGGTCTCCTCGGGGACCGTCGTCGGCTCCGCAGCGGCCTCGGCCGTGGAGGCAGCCGCTTCCGAGGACGCCGTCTCTACGGCGGTCCCGGCGGGAGAGGCGGAGACTTCGGTTTCTCCGCTGCCCTCACCGCAGGCGGAAAGGCACAGCGCTATGCCCAGCAGGATCGGCAAATACCGTAATTTTTTCATGTCGGCTCCTTTTTTGCAGTTCTTCAATTGTTGAAACAGGCCTGCAGTTAGTTTCAGCATAGCATGTTCCCGGGGGAAAGTAAAGCGCAAGAGGAGGGGATGGGAGAGCGAAGGGCAGGAAAAAAGCAGCCTTTCGGCTGCTTTCTTCCTGCCCGGAGGCTCAGTGTCCGAAGATCTCGAATTCCGCGATCCGGACGACCCTCTTTTCGGGGTAGTTATCGTCCAGCTTGGTGTTGCAGTGGGCGTCGGTGACCAGGAGCTTCACGAATCTGGCGGCGGTGCCTTCTTCAAAGCGGTTCTCCCGGAAGCCCTTGCTCATGCCGGTGCCCGCGTCCAGCTTGGTCCAGCTCATGCCGTCAAGGGAGGTGTAGATCTCGTAATCCTTGACGCCGCCGAAGGTCTCGGGGTCGGACATGTTGACCAGCTTATAGCCGGTGACGGTGGCTTCCCTTTCCAGCTCGAAGACGAATTCGCAGTTCTCCCGGAAGTAGAAGCCGGCGCAGTCCGTGAGGCCTGCCGCTTCGTTGCCGTTATGCATGAGCTCAGGCTGGTATTTGTTGCTCAGGATGATGGGGAAGGTGAAGCTGAGCTTGGCCTTCAGGGCCAGGTTCTCGGTATCGCCCTCCATGCCCTCCCGCTGGACGATGAACAGGGCCTTCAGCTGACCCTTGTCATCCTCTACCAGGGTGACCTTGTCCTTGAGGACCGGCTGGGTCGCCTTTTTGGTCAGCGCGGTCGCCAGCGGATCCTCGGGGGCCAGAGCGTATTTGGTGGTGTCCGTGACGGTCAGCGTCCTGGCGCGGCCGTTGTCGGCGGAGGAGGAATTCAGCTTGACCGATTTGCCGTCGATGCCGGTCACGTAGTTGTTCCAGGTGATGGAGAGGCCCAGCTTCTCGGGGCTGGAGGCGGCGGCGATCCGGCCGTCCTTGTTCTTCCACAGGCAGACCACGCTCATGGAATCGATCTGCAGCGCGATCTTCTTGGCGGGGATCTCGAAGGTCTCCAGCTGGCCGTCCTGGTTCAGCAGGGTCATGGGGAAGACCGTGCCGGAAGGCGTTTCCTTCCTCGGGCGGGTCTTGTCGCCCTGGTAGTAGGAATAGGCGTAATTATAGTAGATCCTGCCGTCGCAGGTCAGACCCGCGAAGGGATTCTCCTGCTCGGGAGCGGTGACGACCACCTTCTCCGTGGGCTCCGGCTGCTCATGCAGCTCCTTCAGCATGCCGACCAGCGCGTCGGCCAGCTCCTCGGCAGTGCCCTGGATGAAGCGGCACTGGTCCGCCTCGTAGCAGGTGTTGTCAAAGGAAGCGGTGGCGGGGATATAGGAGTAGTACCCGTTGCAGTAGGCCATCACCAGCGTGAAGGCGTAGGGGGAGTTGTCCCGGATGTAGTCGGCGCTCACGTCGAACATCTCGTAGGGAGCGGTCACCAGTCCCACGTCACCGAAGGAGAGGGCATCCAGCTCGATGTCCAGGGTATCGGGCAGGCTGTTCTTATAGATGATGGCGGAGGCGTGGTAGCAGCTGTGGATGCCGTAGGGCTTGCCCATCTCGATGCATTTGGCCCGGTCGCCGGTGGAGGTGAAGACGCTCCAGATCTCGGCTGCCTTGACGGACAGATTGGCCTGGGTGTGGTTCACCGTGGTCGTGTGGGGCACGCTGCCGCTGATCTTGATGGGGCCCAGCTCCACGGGAGTCATGGAGGGCAGAGCCGCCAGAGCGGTCTTGCCGAAGAGCACGCCGTATTCCTTGTAGTCCGAGGTGGCCATGTCCGCCGCGATCCGGCTGGTGGGGTTGATGTTGCCGGCACCGCCCTGCATGTAGCTGCAGTACACGTCCTCCCGGGCTTCCACGTAATCCCGGATCCGGGCGATCACGTCCGAGGAGACGTCCGGATTGCTGATGCCGCCGGTGCGGTGGGGATGGACCTGGAAATTCATCAGCAGGATGTCCTTGGCACCCTCACGCTCGAAGCGCAGCATCCGCAGGGTGTGGTCGGCCTCGGTCTCATAGCCCTCGATGGGGGCGGAGGAGAAATCACCGAAATTGTCTCCGGCATAGGTGCCGTTGGTGAGCTTGTAGTGGCGCACGAAGTTCAGACCCTCGATCTCCGCAGAGCCGGTGCTGGCCGTGGCAGGCTTCAGGTCGCCGATCGCCGCTGCCGCCGCCTCACCCAGACGCTGTCTCAGGTAGCTGCGGTATCTGGCGATGGCGTAGCTGCTGGTGAGATTCACGTCCGGAGCGGAATGGGAGTGGGACACGGCAAGATAGATATGATCCCCGGCGATCCCGGTGACCTCGCTGATGTGCTGCCGGCAGTAATCCACCAGATCATCCATGATATAAAGGATGTCTATCATGAACAGCAGGACGGTCTCGCCGTTGCCGTCCCGGAGGGCCACGCAGTCAGCGTTCAGGGGATCCAGCACGTTGACGCTCAGCCGTTTGTCATTATTGCCGTAGCCGGCCAGCGGGGTGCTTTCCCAGGGGGTGATATCCGCTCTGCCGAAGCCGGCGCAGAAGGGCTCGTCCGGTCCGGCCGGCTCAGTGGGCTCGGCGTCGGTCTCTGCCGGAGCGGTCGTCTCCGCGCCGGTGTCCGACGGGGCGGGCCGGGTCTCCTTAGGGCTGCCGCCGCAGGCGCACAGGCTCAGGATCAGGGCCAGAAGCAGCGGCACGGACCACAGTTTTTTCATGGGTTTTCCTCCTTGTCGATCTTGTGAGGGATCAGTCGCGATCCCGAGACTGTCTTCATCATAGAAAAGATGCACTATTCTGTCAAATGCATAATAGGGAATAATCTTTATGCGCCGAAAAGAATAACAAAAAAGGACCGGCTCACCCGCGTGAGCCGGTCCGGTAAATGCCGCCTCCGTTCGGGAGGGGCGGGCTCAGAAGCCCTGAGGCCGCTTAATAGCCGAAGATCTCAAACTCCGCGATGCGGATGATCCGCTTGTCCGCCGTGTCGGCACTCAGCTTGGTGTTGCAGTGGGAGTCGGTGATCACGAGCTTGATGTATTTGGCGCTGACGGCTTCGGCGAAGTTGTTCTTCCGGAAGCCCTTGACCAGGCCCTGATAGGAATCCAGCAGCTTCCAGTCGGTGCCGTCGGCGGAGGCGTAGACCTCGAAATCCTTGACGCCGCCGTAGACCTCGGGATCCACCATGTTGACCAGCTTATAGCCGGTGACGGCGGAAAGCTTCTCCAGCTCGAAGAGGATCTCGCCCTCCTCCGAGAACTTGAAGCCTGCGCAGTCATTCAGCTCGTCGGCCAGGCTGCCGTCGTTGATCAGGTAGGGGAAGTATTTGTTGGTCAGGATCAGCGGATAGGTATAGGTGACCTGGGCCTTCAGCGCCAGATTCTCGGTGACGACCTCACCGGCGATGCCGAAGATCTCGAATTCCGCGATGCGGATGATGCGCTTGTCCTCGGTCTCGGGGCCCAGCTTGGTGTTGCAGTGGGAATCGGTGATGACCAGCTTGACGAATTTGGCGTTGACGCCGTCCCCGAAGCTGCCCTTCCGGAATTCCTTGCTCATGCCGGTGCCGGAAGCTAGCAGCGTCCATTCGCTGCCGTCCACGGAGGTGTAGATCTCATAGTCCTTGACGCCGCCGTAGGTCTCCGGCTCGTCCTCGTTGATCAGCTTATAGCCGGTGACGACGGAAAGGCTCTCCAGCTCGAAGAGGATCTCGCCGCCCTCCACGAACTTGAAGCCGGCGCAGTCGGTGAGGCCCGCTGCCTCGCTGCCGTCGTTGATCAGGTAGGGGAAGTATTTGTTGTTCAGGACTAGCGGATAGGTGTAGCTGAGCTCGGCCTTCAGGGCCAGATTGACCTCGTTGGCATTACGTTCGTCGTTTTCACGGGACAGGATGAACAGGGCCTTGATCGCGCCCTTTTCATCCTCCACCAGGGTGACCTTATCCTTTTCCAGCAGGCGGGTAGCCTTGCCGGCGGGCTCGGTGGCCAGGGCGGATTCCGGTACCATGGCGTATTTCGTATCTTCCGTTACGGTCAGCGTCCGGGCCACGCCGTTCTTGTTGGCGCCGGAATTCAGGCTGACGGTGCTGTCCTTCACCTCCGCCACGAAATTGTTCCAGGTGATGGTATAGCCCAGCTTCTCCGGGCTGGAAGCGGCCGCGACCTTGCCGTCCTTATCTCTCCACAGGCAGACCAGGCTCTGCAGGTCCGCCTGCAGGCAGGCCTTCTTGCCCAGGACTTCGACGCTCTCGATCTCGCCGTCCTGGTTCATGAGGGTCATAGTATACACGGTGCCGTCAGCGGTCAGCTGGCGTGGACGGGACACCTCGCCCTGATAATGCGCGTAGCCGTAGTTGAAATAAACCGTACCGTCGCAGGTGAGGCCGGCTAACGGGTCCTCCTGCTCCGGCGCCGTGACGGTCACCTTCTCGGTGGGATCCGCCTGCTGCTTCAGCTCGCCCAGCATATCCACCATCGTGGAGGCCAGCTTCTCGGCGGTACCCTTGACGTAGCGGCACTGGTCGGCCTCGTAGCAGGTGTTGTCAAAGGCATAGTCCGCGGCGATATAGGAGGCGGAGCCGTTGCAGTAGGCCATGACCAGAGTAAAAGCGTAGGGAGAATTGTCCCGGACGTAGTTGGCGTTCACGTCGAACATCTCATAGGGCGCGGTCACCAGACCGATGTCGCCGAAGGAGAGGGCATCCAGCTCCAGGTCCATGGTCTTCGGCAGTCTGGCCTTGTTGATGATGGCGGAGGCATGATAGCAGCTGTGGATGCCGTAGGGCCTGCCCATTTCGGTGCATTTGGCCCTATCGCCGGTGGAGGTGAACACCGTATAGATCTCAGAGGCCTTGGCGACCAACGTATCCTGCGAATGATCCACTTCACCGGTAAAGGTGACGCAGCCGCTGATCTTGATGGGGCCCAGGTCGATGGGCGTCATGGTGGGCAGGGCCCAGATGACCTTCGTGCCGAAGATCTTGCCGAACTCCTTATAGTCCTCGGTCAGCATGTCCTCGGTGATCCGGCTGGTGGGGTTGATGTTGCCGGCGCCGCCCTGCATATAGGTGCAGAAGACGTCCTCCCGTTCCTCTACGTAATTCCGGATGCGGGAGACCACGTCGGAGGAAACGTTCGTTTTGTTGATGCCGCCGGTGCGGTGGGGATGCACCTGGAAGTTCATCAGCAGGATGTCCTTGGCACCCTCGCGCTCGAAGCGCAGCAGCCGGCAAATGTGGTCGGCCTCGGTCTCGTAGCCCTCGATGGGGGCGGAGCTGAAGTCACCGTAGTTATCGCCGGCGTAGGTCCCGTTGGTGAGCTTATAGTGCCGCACGAAGTTCAGGCCCTCGATCTCGGCGGAGCCGGTGCTGGCGGTGCAGGGCTTCAGGTCCGCGATGGCCTGGACCGCGGCCTCCGGCAGACGCTCATTGAGATAATTCCGGTATCTCATGATGGCGTAGCTGCTGGACAGGGTCAGGTCCGGCGCGGAGTGGGTATGAGAGCAGCCGATATAAATGTGGTCCTTCGCCACGCCGGTGGCGGCATTGACCGACTGACGCAGCTGCTCGACCACGGCCTCCGCCGCGTTGATGACGTCCAGCATGAACAGCAGGACGGTCTCGCCGTTGCCGTCCCGGAGGGCCACGCAGTTGGCCTTCAGGGGATCCAGCACGTCGAGCCCCAGGCGTTTGGCCGTATTGCCGTAGCCGGCCAGCGGGGTGCTTTCCCAGGGGGTGATATCCGTCCGGCCGAAGCCGGCGAAGAAGCGGTCATCCGTCTCGGCGGACTGCGTCTCACCCGTTTCGGTGGAGGCAGTCGTTCCGGAAGCGGAAGAGGACTCGGGCGCCGTCCCCTCAGTGGGAGAGGCAGAGGTTTCCTTGTTGCTGCCGCCGCAGGCGCAGAGGCCGAGCACTAAGGCCAGAAGCAGCGGCAGGATCCATGTTTTTTTCATAAGCATTACTCCTTCGGCGGAACCCCGCCTATTTGCCGTGATCATAGCACATTTTCGCGGAAAAAGAAAGCAGATCGGCGGAAAGCGGAATTATCGGAAAAAGAACACGGAAAATCCTCCGCCGGGGCGGAAAACGAAAACCCTTTCTTTATTTTCTGAGGCGGGTGCACGAAAAAAGCAGCCGCGGGGGCTGCTTCCTTCTTGATACAGTTGATCAGTTAAGCGGCAGATACCAGTACTTCAGGTGGTATTTGATGGCCGGAAGATTCGGCACCAGCACGCTCATGCCGTTCCGGTAGGCATCGAAATAGTCGCCGGAGGCGGGAACGGAATACGCCGAAAGGCTCATGCTGCTCATCATGGGAGCCAGCTTGGCGGCCAGGGACAGGATCTCCCCGTTGCTCATGTCGGTGCGCAGATAGGGCAGGAACTGCTCCAGCATGCCGAGCAGGGCGCCGGCACCGGAGCCCTTAACCTTATTGAAAACGGTGGTCAGCATGGTGCGCTGCCGGGACGTGCGCATGAAGTCGGCGCCGTAGTCGCGGTAGCGGACGTATTCCAGCGCCTGCAGCCCGTCCAGATGCTGAAGACCCGTATGGTCCTCATCCTCGAAGATATGGCGGGAATCCTCCGCGGTCAGCTGAAGATCCACGCCGTCCAGCCCTTCGATGATGGCGGAAAAGCCGTCGAAATCCACCTCGAAGCCGCCGTCTATCTTGACGGCGAAGTTCTTCTCCAGCGTCTGATACAGCAGCGGGAAGCCGCCGTACCAGTAAGCGTGATTGAGCCTCGTCTTGCCGTAGCCGGGGACGTCCACGAACAGATCCCGCATGAAGGAGACCAGGACGATACGGTGCGTGTCGGGGTTGATGCTGACTAAGATCATGGAATCGGAGCGCTCCCGGCTCTCTCCGGGCCTGCGGTCCTGTCCGACCAGCAGCAGATTGGTCAGAGAAGAGCAGTCGATGGAGGTGATGTTGCCGTAATCGAAGGCCGTCGTGGGGGCTGCCGTGGTGGGGGCCGCCGTGGCCTTCGTTTCGGGCTGTCCCTCCGAGGAGCCCTCGCTGCCCTGTTCCTCCGAAGAGGACTCGGTAAGGCTCTCGTGGCTGGCGGAAGGATCCTCCGGCGGCTCCGTGCCTTCGCTGGTGTCGTCTTCAAAGTAACGGCTGACCCAGTCGGGGACCGACTCCTCGGAGGAGAGGGGCGCAGGGTCCGTTTCGATGCTGGCGGTGGCCGGGTCTATGGTATCGACGGTCTCGTTCCGGATCCGGTCGATCTTGTTCAGCAGATGCAGCAGATAGGCGCCGCCGACGATCAGCAGAAGCAGGATCAGAAACAGCGGGATCAGATACAGGCGGCGCTTCTTTTTTCTTCTGCGGGAAACGGGAACGCGGCGGGGCGCTTCCTCCCGTACTTCCTGTGTCATGGGATATCCTTTCTCTGCCTTGGGGCAGAAGGGCATTTGAGATAAGTCAGCCGCGGCCGCAGGCCGAAGCTCAAAGCATTATACCATATTTCGGAAAATGCCGCAAGTACCGCGGACCGCCGGGACTGCCCGCGGAAAAATCTTGCGTTTTCCGGGGCAGCTGTGCTTTATTCATTTTAGAAGGAAAACGTCATTGGCACGGTATCGCCGTGAAAAAGAGGCACCGGCAGGGCACGAAGGATATCCCGGGAAAAGGGGAGGAATACGGACATGAAAAGAATACTGCGGAGGCTGCTGTGGGGCGCGCTGCTGGCGCTGATCCTGGTCCCGGCGGCTGTCAGGGCTGAGGAGACCGAAACAATCACGAGGATCGAGCTCAGTGAGCTGTCTTATACGGTCCATGACCACATGACCGGCTGGGATGCCTGCAGCTTCGTCAGCTATGCCTTCCCGGAGGGGGCGCCCTGCGGCAAGGGCTTCGGGAACGTCAACATCCAGCAGGACGGGGAATACGTCTACGAGGGAACGCTGAAGGCCGGTGACGCCCGGCTGTTTATCGAGGTCTATGCCGAGCCCCTCGGCCTGGAGCTGAAGGACCCGGCCTATGATTTTGACCCGGAGCATCTGGGAGAGATCGAGGTCCGGATCAACGGGGAAAAACGGAACGGCGTGACCGTAACGGGCTATAACGAGGTCTGGAGATGCGTGGACGTGGTGATCCCCGTCACGGTGGAGAAGCTGGCCCCGGAGCCCGCCGCTTTCACGCTGAGCTTTGAGATGAAGGGGCACGGCGCGGCGATCCCTCCGCAGACCGCGGGAGAAAACGGCAGATTCAGTATCCCGGAGGAGCCGTCGGCGGAGGGCTGCGTCTTCCGCGGCTGGTATGCCGACGAAGCCTTCAAGGCCTTCTTCGATTTCGGCCAGCCGGCGGAGGCGGACCGGACGGTCTACGCCAAATGGGAGAAGCAGGGCGGGACCGGGACGGAACGGGAGACCGAAGCGGAGACCGAAGAGAAAAACGAGGAGGACAACGGAGAGACCTACGGGGATGAGGAGCCTGAGGTAAATCCGCTCCTGCTGATCGGGGCGGCAGTGCTGGGCATCGCGGCAGTCGCGGTGACGACGGCGCTGTTCCTGGGGAAGACGAAAAAGAAAAAGTAAGCCGCGCTGCGAAGCAGGCAGCGGCGCCCAAGGGCGCCGCTGCCTGCTTCGCTTATCCCCCGGTCCCCCGGCCCTCGGCCCTCGGCGGGGGACCGGGCAGCCCGCCTGCGCGCTGTCTTATTCTTTTCCTTGCGTCCCGGGAAAGTTTGTGCTATGATACTACGGAATATGCCCGGGAGTGTTTCTTTAAGACCTCATCCGGTCAGAATAAAAGCCCGGCGGGACTCATTTGCCCCCCGGAAAGGAGCCAAGATGCAGAACTACCACAAGAAACCCTATTATATCACTACGGCGATCGCCTACGCCTCCGGAAAGCCTCATATCGGCAACTGCTACGAGATCGTGCTGACGGATGCCATTGCCCGCTTCCGCAGAGCGCAGGGCTACGACGTTTTCTTCCAGACCGGTACCGACGAGCACGGCCAGAAGATCGAGCTGAAGGCGGAAGCCGCCGGCAAGACCCCCAAGGCCTTCGTGGACGGCGTGGCGGGCCAGATCAAGGATATCTGGAACATGTTAAATATTTCCTACGATAAATTCATCCGCACCACCGATGCCGACCATGAGGCGCAGATCCAGCGGATGTTCAAGAAATTCTACGACCAGGGCGATATCTACAAGGGCTATTACGACGGCTGGTACTGCGTGCCGGACGAGGCCTTCTTCACCGAGTCTCAGGTGGTGGAGAAGGAGGGCGAGAAGCTCTGCCCCGACTGCGGCCGTCCGCTGGTGCGGGCCAAGGAGGAGGCCTACTTCTTCAAGATGAGCAAGTATGCGCCGCAGCTCATCGACTATATCAACACCCATCCCGAATTCATCCAGCCGGTGTCCCGGAAGAACGAGATGATGAACAACTTCCTGCTGCCGGGTCTGAAGGACCTCTGCGTTTCCCGCACCTCCTTCACCTGGGGCATCCCCGTGGACTTCGATCCCAAGCACGTGACCTACGTATGGCTGGACGCCCTGTCCAACTATATCACCGGCATCGGCTACCGCTGCGGTGAGGAGAGCACGGAGCAGTATAAGAAATTCTGGCCGGCGGACGTGCATATCATCGGTAAGGATATCATCCGCTTCCATACCATTTACTGGCCCATCTTCCTGATGGCGCTGGGCGAACCGCTGCCCAAGCAGGTCTTCGGCCATCCCTGGCTGCTGCAGGGCGACGGCAAGATGAGCAAGTCCCGGGGCAACGTGCTGTACGCGGATACCCTGATCGACTACTTCGGGCTGGATGCCGTGCGGTATTTCGTGCTGCATGAGATGCCCTTCGAGAACGACGGCGTGATCACCTGGGAGCTGATGGTGGAGCGGATCAATTCCGATCTGGCCAACGTGCTGGGCAACCTGGTGAACCGTACCGTCGCCATGAGCAACAAATACTTCGGCGGCGCCGTCCGGAACGCGGCGGCTGCCGAGGCGCTGGACGAGGACCTGAAGGCGGCCGTCCTGGCGGCTCCCGCCGCGGCGGAAAAGGCCATGGAGAGCCTTCACGTGGCGGATGCCCTGACGGAGATCTGGAACCTGTTCAAGCGCTGCAACAAATACATCGACGAGACCATGCCCTGGTCCTTAGCCAAGGACGAGAGCAAAAAGGACCGTCTGGCCACCGTGCTGTACAACCTGGTGGAGAGCCTGACCATCGGCGCCTCTCTGCTCAAGCCCTTCCTGCCGGATACCGCGGAGAAGATCCTGCGGCAGCTGGGCACGGAGGAAAGAAGCTTCGAGGCGATGGACCGCTTCGGTCTCTGCCCCGAGGGCAAGGTCACCGAGACCCCCGAGATCCTCTTTGCCCGTCTGGACCTGGCGAAGATCATGGAACGGGTAGCGGCGGAATTTCCCGCGATGGTGCAGCCCGCGGCGGAGGAAAAGCCTGCGGAGGCGCCCAAGGCGGAGGCCGCCGAGGCTCCCGCTGTGGAAAAGAAGCCGGAGATCAGCTATGACGATTTCGCCAAATGCCAGTTCCAGATCGGTGAGATCGTGAAATGCGAGGAGGTGCCGAAGTCCAAGAAGCTGCTGTGCAGCCAGGTGAAGATCGGCAATGAGACCAGACAGATCCTTTCCGGGATCAAGGCCTGGTACAGCCCTGCGGAGATGGTGGGCAAGAAGGTCATGGTCGTGACCAATCTGAAGCCCGCCAAGCTGGCCGGGATGCTCAGCGAGGGCATGATCCTGGCGGCGGAGGATGCCCAGGGACGGCTGGCGCTGATGACTCCCGACCGGGAGATCGACGGCGGCTCCGAGATCATGTAAGCTTTGGGAGGAAGAATTGAGCGTATTCAGCAAGCTTTTCGGAAGCTACAGTGAAAGAGAACTGAAGCGGATCATGCCGCTGGTGAACAAGATCGAGGCCCTGCGTCCGCAGATGCAGGCCATGACCCAGGAGGAAATGCGGGCGAAGACCCGGGAGCTCAAGGAAAGAGTGGCCAACGGCACCAGCCTGGACGACATCCTGGTGGAGGCCTTTGCCATGGTGCGGGAGGCGGCCAAGCGCAGCATCGGCCTGGAGCATTACCGGGTCCAGCTGATCGGCGGCATCATCCTGCATCAGGGCCGTATCGCGGAAATGCGTACCGGTGAAGGCAAGACCCTGGTGTCCACCCTGCCGGCCTACCTGAATGCCCTTCAGGGCGAGGGCGTCCATATCGTCACGGTCAACGACTACCTGGCCAAGCGTGACGCGGAGTGGATGGGACAGGTGCACGAGTACCTGGGCCTTTCCGTGGGCTGCGTCCTGAACAGCATGGATCCCGACGAGCGCCGGGAACAGTACGCCAAGGACATCACCTACGTGACCAACAACGAGCTGGGCTTCGACTACCTGCGGGACAATATGGTCATCTACAAGGAGCAGCTGGTGCTGAGGAAGCTCCACTACGCCATCGTGGACGAGGTGGACTCGGTGCTGATCGACGAGGCCCGTACCCCTCTGATCATTTCCGGTCAGAGCGGCAAATCCACCAAGCTTTACGAGACCTGCGACTACCTGGCCCAGCGCCTGAAGCGCGGCGAGGCCAAGGAGCTCTCCAAGATGGATATCATCATGCAGGAGGAGGAGCAGGAGACCGGTGACTTCATCGTCAACGAGAAGGACAAGCAGGTCCACCTGACCGCCGAGGGCATCGATAAGGTGGAGAAATTCTTCCAGATCGACAACCTGGCGGATATCGAGAACCAGGAGATCCAGCACAACATGATCCTGGCGCTGCGGGCGCACAACCTGATGTTCCGGGATAAGGACTACATGGTCAAGGACAACGAGGTCTTCATCGTCGATGAATTTACCGGACGCGTGCTGCCGGGCAGACGCTATTCCGACGGTCTGCACCAGGCCATTGAGGCCAAGGAGCACGTGAAGGTGAAGCGGGAGAGCAAGACTCTGGCCACCATCACCTTCCAGAACTTCTTCAACAAATTGGAGAAGAAGGCCGGCATGACCGGTACCGCCATGACGGAGGAGAAGGAATTCCGGGATATCTACGGCATGGACGTGATCGAGATCCCCACCAACGTGCCGGTGGCCCGGAAGGATCTGGACGACAGCGTCTATAAGACCAAGAGAGAGAAGCTGAACGCCATCTGCAATGCGGTGGAGGAGGCTCACGCCAAGGGACAGCCCGTGCTGGTGGGCACCGTGACCATCGAGGCCTCCGAGGAGATCGCGGCGCTGCTGAGACGCCGGGGCATCAAGCTGAACGTGCTGAACGCCCGGTATCACGAGATGGAAGCGGAGATCATTTCCGAGGCCGGCGTGCACGGCGCGGTCACCATCGCCACCAACATGGCGGGCCGCGGCACGGATATCAAGCTGGACGAGGAAGCCAAGGCCGCCGGCGGTCTGAAGATCATCGGCACCGAACGGCATGAGTCCCGGCGCATCGACAATCAGCTGCGCGGCCGTGCCGGCCGTCAGGGCGATCCCGGCGAATCCCGCTTCTACATCTCCCTGGAGGACGATCTGATGCGCCTCTTCGGCGGCGAGAAGATGCTGGCCATGTTCAACGCCCTGAAGGTGCCGGACAACGAGCCCATCGCGCACAAGATGCTGTCCTCCGCCATCGAGAAGGCCCAGAAGCGTATCGAGGGCAACAACTTCGGTATCCGCAAGAGCCTGCTGGAATACGATCAGGTGAAGAACGAGCAGCGCGAGATCATCTATGCCGAGCGCCGGAAGGTGCTGGACGGGGAGAATCTGCGGAGCGTGATCATCAAGATGATCGCGGACGTCGCGGACAATCTGGTGGGCGCCTGCATCCCCGAGGACGCCCCCGCGGAGGAATGGGATTTGCAGGAGCTGAACCAGTCCGTGACCGCCGTGTTCCCGATGGAGCCCTTCACGCCCGAGCGCGTGAGCGGGATGAAGAAAAACGATCTGCTGCAGGAGGTCAAGGAGACCGCCGTGGAGCTCTACGCAGAGAAGGAGGCCCTGGTCGGGGATCCGGAGAAGATGCGGGAGATCGAGCGGGTGGTGCTGCTGCGCAGCGTGGACCGGCGCTGGATGAACCATATCGACGATATGGAGCAGCTGCGCCAGGGCATCGGCCTGCAGGCCTACGGCAACAAGAACCCCGTGGTGGAATACAAGATGCAGGGCTTCGACATGTTCGAGGCCATGACCGCCGGTATCCAGGAGGATACGGTACAGGCGCTGATGCATATCCGCCAGGAGCAGAAGGTGGAGCGTGAGCAGGTGGCGAAGGCCACCGGGACCAACCGTGACGAGACGGTGGCGAAGGCGCCGGTGCGCCGGGCCGAGGTCAAGATCTACCCGAATTCTCCCTGCCCCTGCGGCAGCGGAAAGAAATACAAGCAGTGCCACGGCCGTCCGGGCATGTCGAACGACTGAGACAGGGGCCGACCCCGGAACGACAAGGATAAGGATAAGAAAATGGTAGAATTAGATCAGTATAAGCAGACACTGGGCAGCCTGGCCCAGCCCCTGGAGGAGGTCAAGGCCTCCCTGGGACTGGAGATCAAGCTGAACCGGGTGATGGAGCTGGAAAAGATGATGGAGGAGCCGGATTTCTGGAACGATCCGGACCGCGCCACCAAGATCACCACGGAGCTGAAAAACACCAAGGACGTGGTGGCGAAGATCAAGGGCCTCGAGCAGCAGTACGAGGACATCGGCGTGATGATCGAGATGGGCTATGAGGAGGAGGATCCGGAGCTGGCGGAGGAGATCGGCCAGCTGCTGGCGGATTTCTCCCAGGAGCTGGAGGATATCCGGATGAGCACCCTGCTGAACGGTGAGTTCGACAAGGAAAATGCCATCGTGACCCTGCACGCCGGAGCCGGCGGCACGGAGGCCTGCGACTGGTGCTCCATGCTGTTCCGCATGTATTCCCGCTGGGCCGAAAAACGCGGCTTCCAGCTGGACGTGCTGGACATCGAGGAGGGCGATGAAGCCGGCCTCAAGACCGTGACCATGCAGATCAACGGCCTGAACGCCTACGGGTACATGAAGTCCGAACACGGGGTACACCGTCTGGTGCGCATTTCCCCCTTCAACGCTCAGGCCAAGCGGCAGACCTCCTTCGTGGCCTGCGACGTGATGCCGGACATCGAAGAGGACCTGGATATCGAGATCCCGGACGACGACATCCGCATCGACGTGTTCCGCTCCAGCGGCGCCGGCGGCCAGAAGGTCAACAAGACCTCCTCGGCTATCCGGATCACCCATTTCCCGACGGGTATCGTGGTGTCCTGCCAGAACGAGCGCTCCCAGTATCAGAACAAGGACAAGGCCATGCAGATCCTGAAGTCCCGGCTGCTGCTCCTCAAGCAGCAGGAGAACCTGGACAAGGCCTCGGATATCCGCGGCGTGGTCATGGACAATAACTTCGGCAGCCAGATCCGCTCCTACGTGCTGCAGCCCTACACCATGGTGAAGGACCTGCGCAGCGGGGTGGAAACGGCCAATGCCGCCGGCGTGCTGGACGGCGCGCTGGATCCCTTTATCAACGGCTTCCTGAAGTGGAAGGCTCTGGGCAGCGCCCCGAAGGGGGAATAAGCGCGGCATAGCCGGACTGTTCCGCCAGGACGCGGTCTACCAGACTGCGGCCCCGCTCATCCAGCAGATGATAGCGGCGGAGCAGCTCGCCGTCCTCCCGGGACAGGGCGGGCTGCGGCGCAGCACTGGCGCCCAGAAGATAGTCCGTGCTGACCCCGTAGTAATCCGCCAGAGCGGAGAGCACCTCCGGCCCCGGCTGACGTTTGCCGCTTTCGTAGTAGCTGTAGCCGGAACGGGAGAGACAGAGCACCTCGGCGATCTGGGTGCGGCTGAGGCCCCGGGCTTCCCGGAGCTCCTGCAAACGGTATGACATATCGGCCTCCTGATAGTGGTATAGCTATACTATAGGCCATGAGATCACAAAAATCCATGTGCGTTTTGCGTGCATGAGGGAGATAAGTCCGCTTTCCCGTTCGGGCAGGTCCCGGCAGGGAGGTGAGAAAGGACCGTATGAACTATATTGTATTTGACCTGGAGTGGAATCAGTCTCCGGGCGGACGGTATCGGGAAAATCCCCGTATTCCTTTTGAGATCCTGGAGATCGGCGCGGTCAAGCTGGACAGCCGCCGCAGGACGCTGGAGGAATTCCATGAGACCGTCAAACCGTTGGTGTACCGCAGCATGAACCGCAGGACCCAGGAGATCGTGCATCTGGACATGGACGAGCTCCAGGAGTCCAGGACCTTTTCCCCGGTGGCCCGGGATTTTCTGAAATGGTGCGGCGAGGAATGCGGCAAGGACTATATGTTCGTGAGCTGGGGGCCCTCGGACCTGTTCGAGCTGCAGCGGAATCTGGATTATTACAAGATCCCCTCCGGCTTCCCCAAGCCCCTGTTCTACTACGATCTGCAGAAGCTCTACAGCATCGCGCTGCTGGACGGCAAGAAGCGTCCTGCCCTCCAGGAGGCGGTGCAGGCGCTGGAGATCGAGGAGAGCCGGCGCTACCACGGCGCCTTCGACGATGCCTGGTACACCGCCGAGGTGATGAAGAAGCTGAACCTGAAGGGCGTCATGGAGTATAAATCCGTGGACTACTACCGCCTGCCCGCCACCCGGGACGAGGAGATCTTCCTGCGCTTCAAGACCTACGACAAATACGTTTCCCGGGTCTTCGATACGAAGGAGCAGGCCATGGCGGACAAGACCGTCGTCTCCCTGCGCTGCCCCAAATGCGGCCTGCCGGTGATCCGCCGGCTGAACTGGTTCGCCTCCGGCGCCGGCGGCATGTATTATGCCCTGGTGCAGTGCCCCCTGCACGGCTACGTGAAGGGCAAGCTCAGGATCCGCAAGGCTCCGGCCGACCGGATCTACGTGGTGAAGACCGTGAAGCAGGCGACCGCGGAGGCCGTGGAGGACATCAAGGCCCGCAAGGACGCGGTGAAGGAGAAACGCCACAAACGGATCGAGAAGGAAAAGGCTGCCCGCCGGGCAAGGCGCGCGGCGGCGGAAAACGGCGCGAAGAACGGACAAAGAGCCGGAGAATGAGAAATGCTTGAATTATTAGCCCGTAAATGGGTATACAAAAAGCCCGAGGAGGAGCAGCGGGGCGCCTGGGGCACCCTCTGCAGCGTGGTGGGCATCCTGCTGAATCTGCTGCTTTTCGCCGGCAAATTCCTGGCAGGCACCCTGGCCTCCTCCGTGGCCATCACGGCGGATGCCTTCAACAACCTGTCGGACGCCGGCTCCTCGCTGGTGTCTTTAGTGGGCTTTAAGCTGGCCGGTCAGAAGCCGGACACGGAGCATCCCTTCGGCCACGGCCGCTTCGAATATCTGGCGGGCCTGGCCGTGGCGGCGGCGATCCTGCTGATGGGCTACGAGCTGGGGCGGTCCTCTATCGAGAAGATCCTGCATCCCGAGGAGACCCTGTTCAGCTGGCTGACGGCAGGGATCCTGCTGGCCTCCATCCTGGTGAAGCTGTATATGTATCTGTATAACCACCGCGTCGGCGTGAAGCTGGACTCCGTGACCTTAAAGGCCACCGCCAGCGACTCCCTGAGCGACTGCGGCGCGACGGCCATGGTGCTGGCGGCGACGCTGGTGGCGAAATTTACCGGGCTGAAGATCGACGGCTGGTGCGGCCTGCTGGTGGCGCTGCTGATCCTGAAGGCCGGTCTCGGCGTGGTGAAGGATACCCTGGGCCCCCTGCTGGGCCAGGCACCCGATCCTGAATTCGTGAAGCGGATCTCCGAGGTCGTCGCGGCGCACCCCGAGGTGCAGGGCATGCACGATCTGGTGGTCCACGACTACGGTCCCGGCAGACAGATGATCTCCCTGCACGCGGAGGTCTCCGGAGCACGCAATATCTACGAGATCCACGACGAGATCGACTGCATCGAGCGGGAGCTGCAGGAAAAGCTGGGCTGCCCGGCCACCATCCACATGGATCCGGTGGAAACGGACAACGAACGCGTCACGGAGCTGAAGCAGCAGGTGAAGGCGCTGGTTACCTCCATCGATGCCGACTGGACCCTGCACGATTTCCGGGTGGTCAGCGGACCGACCCACACCAACGTGATCTTCGACCTGGTGGTGCCCTTTGACTGCAAATGCAGCCCCGAGGAGGCGGCCGAGCAGGTGAAGGCGGCGGTGCGGGAGCTTCCCGGCGAGATATTTGCCGTGATCACGGCGGAACGGCCTTACGTATAGGAGCGCGCATGGAAAACGATCGATCCTTCGGAATCAGCGGCTTAGCGCTGAAGCTGATGGCGGTGGTGACGATGGCCATCGACCACATCGGGGCAGCTGGCCTGGTGGGCTGGGGCGACACGTATACGGCCTTCCGGCTGATCGGGCGGCTGGCCTTCCCCATCTACTGCTTCCTGCTGGGAGAGGGCGCGGCGAAGACGAAAAGTCCCGGCCGGTATCTGCTGCGGCTGCTTCTTTTCGGCCTGCTGTCGGAAATCCCCTACGACCTGCTGTTTCACCGGCGTCTGCTGGAATTCGGCAACCAGAATATCTTTTTCACCCTTTTCCTGGGGCTGGCCGGGCTCTCAGCCTACCGCTGGAGCCGGCGCTTTGACGGCAGCTGGAAGGAACTGATAGGCCCCGCCGGCATGGTGCTGGCCCTGCTGCTGGCGCAGCTCATCCACTGCGACTACGGCTACCAGGGCGTGCTGCTGATCTACGCCATGTACATGTGGCGGAACGAGAGCTGGGGCAGGAGCTTCCTGTACGTCCCGCTGCTCCTGCTGTTCTTCGGCAGCTTCTGGAAGGGAACGCTGCAGCTGGCGGCGCTGCTCGCCTTCCTCCCGCTGGCCTTCTATAACGGCGAGCGGGGCTATCGCGTGAACAAATACGTCTTTTACGCGTTTTATCCGGTGCATTTGCTGCTGATCCTGGCGGCATGTTACCTGCTCGGGACCCGGACGGAGCTCTGGGGGATCCTGAGCGGAATAATCTAATCAGAGGTATGGAACTATGATCGACGGAAGAAAGAGCCTGTTTTCAGGCATGCAGGCCACGGGAAATATCACCATCGGCAATTATCTGGGCGCCCTCCGGAACTGGGTGACCCTTCACGACGAATATGAATGCTTCTTCTGCGTGGTGGACGAGCATTCCATCACCGTGCGGCAGGATCCTGCTGTGCTGCGCCAGAACGCCCGCAGACTGCTGCAGCTGTATATCGCGGCCGGCCTGAACCCGGAGAAGAACTGCATTTACTATCAGTCCCACGTTTCCGCCCATGCGGAGCTGTCCTGGATCCTCAACTGCTTCACCTACATGGGCGAGCTGCAGCGGATGACCCAGTTCAAGGACAAATCCGCCAAGCACGCGGACAATATCAACGCGGGTCTCTTCACCTACCCGGTGCTGATGGCGGCGGATATCCTGCTGTTCCAGTCCGACGTGGTGCCGGTGGGCCATGACCAGCTGCAGCATCTGGAGATCTGCCGGGACATCGCCGAGCGCTTCAACGGCATTTACGGAGACGTGTTCACGATCCCCGAGGCCTACGTGGGCAAGCAGGGCGCCCGGATCATGAGCCTGCAGGATCCGCTCCACAAGATGAGCAAGTCCGACGAGAACCCCAATGCCAGCGTATACGTGCTGGACAAGCCTGATGATATCATGCGGAAGTTCAAGCGGGCGGTCACCGACTCCGAGGGCAGCGTGCAGTACCGGGAGGAGCAGCCGGGGATCCGCAACCTGATCGATATTTACTGCGCCGCAACCGGGAAGACGCCGGAGGAGACCGTGAAGGAATTTGACGGGCTGGGCTACGGCAGCTTCAAGGAAGCGGTGGGCACCGCGGTGGTGGAGATGCTTTCCCCCGTCCAGGCGGAATACGAGCGCCTGTGCAGGGAAAAGGATTACGTGGACGGCATCATCAAGGCCAATGCGGAGAAGGCCGGCTACTATGCCAACAAGACGCTGCGGAAGGTCCAGAAGAAGGTGGGCTTCCCGGAGCGGATCCGCTGAAATACAGAAAGATCTGCCGCCGCAGCGGCCGGGGCCCCGGGCCCCGGCCGCTGCGTTTCTTCGGGAACTGACAGGATCGGAGACCGGGCAGCTCAGATCACTACATTTTCCGGAAAATCCCCTTGACAAGCATCCTCCGCGGTTGCATAATAAGGCTGTCTTTAATCCGGTACAGAGAGACCGGCAAGATGCTATAGGGATGCATGGATGAACTGCATCATTTTTCTTGCCGTCTTGCTGTGAACCAGCAGGATTTTTTTTATGGAGGAAAGGGCAATGAAGAACAGCAGAGCTTTCAAATGGGTGGGGCTTTCGGAAGATGCCGCTTTGCTTTCCCTTTTGACCTCGGCGGAGCTGTCCGCTTCGAATCTGACCGTATTTCCCGGCTTCTGCGATGTACACGTACATTTTCGCGAGCCGGGTTTTTCGTATAAGGAGACCATCGCTTCCGGCTCCGCCGCGGCGGCCCGGGGCGGATACACTGCCGTCTGCACCATGCCGAACCTGGATCCGGTGCCGGACAGCCCGGAGCATCTGGCTCCGCAGGAGGAGCTGATCCGGCGGGATGCCCGGATCGGCGTCTATCCCTACGCGGCCATCACCCGGGGCCAGCGGGGCGGGGAGCTGGCGGAGCTGGAGGCCCTGGCGCCCCGGGTCATCGCCTTCTCGGATGACGGCCACGGCGTCCAGAGCGAGAGCATGATGCGGGCGGCCATGGAGACTGCCGGGCGGCTGGGGAAGCTGATCGTCGCGCACTGCGAGGACAATTCCCTGCTGAAGGGCGGCTATATCCACGAGGGCCGCTATGCCGCGGCGCACGGGCACCGGGGCATCTGCTCCGAAAGCGAATGGGGCCCCATCGCCCGGGATCTGAAGCTGGCGAAGGAGGTGGGCTGCGGCTACCACGTCTGCCACATTTCCTGCCGGGAAAGCGTGGAGCTGATCCGCCGCGCCAAGCGGGAGGGCGTCAACGTGACTTGCGAGACGGGACCGCATTACCTGCTGCTCTCCGAGGACGAGCTGCAGGAGGAGGGACGCTTCAAGATGAATCCGCCCCTGCGCAGCCGGGAGGACCGGGAGGCGCTGGTGGAGGGCCTGCTGGACGGCACGATCGACATGATCGCGACCGATCACGCACCCCACAGCGCGGAGGAAAAGGCCCGGGGACTGGAGAAGAGCGCCTTCGGCATCGTCGGGCTAGAGACCGCCTTCCCGCTGCTGTACACCCATCTGGTGAAGCCGGGGCTCCTTCCTTTGGAGACGCTCATCGACAGGATGAGCACGGCGCCCCGGAAGCGCTTCGGCATCCCCGAGGACGCGGGATGTACCGTCTGGGATCTGGAGCAGCGCGATATCATCGATCCGGCGGACTTTCTTTCAAAGGGCAAAGCTACCCCCTTCGCGGGGCAGGAGGTCAGCGGCAAATGCCTGCTGACGGTCTATCAGAGCAATATCGTATATCAGGGATAAAACAGGAGGCAAATCATGGCAAAGCGTACGGACATCAAAAAGGTCCTGATCATCGGTTCCGGTCCCATCGTGATCGGACAGGCTGCGGAATTTGACTACGCGGGCACGCAGGCGTGCCTGGCGCTGAAGGAGGAGGGGTACGAGGTCATCCTCTGCAACTCCAACCCCGCCACGATCATGACGGATACCGCCATCGCGGACAAGTTGTACTTGGAGCCTCTGACGCTGGAATATATCGCCAAGATCCTGCGGTATGAGCGTCCGGACGCCATCGTCCCCGGCATCGGCGGACA
>JAZLJI010000017.1:0-32663 GCA_045617825.1 Lachnospiraceae bacterium | reverse complement strand
GCAGGCGGAACATTCCAATTCGAAATCAAAAAATTTATCATATTTCAGGAGGAACTTTACCATGGGTAAAATTATCGGCATCGATCTGGGTACCACCAACTCTTGTGTATCCGTTATGGAAGGCGGCGAGGCCGTCGTCATCGCCAACGCTGAAGGCAACCGCACCACGCCGTCCGTCGTCGCATTCTCCAAGTCCGGCGAGCGCATGATCGGTCAGGTCGCCAAGCGTCAGGCAGTCACCAACCCCGACCGCACCATCTCCTCCATCAAGCGCGAGATGGGCTCCGACTACAAAGTCGGCATCGACGGCAAGAACTACACTCCGCAGGAGATCTCTGCCATGATCCTGCAGAAGCTGAAGGCGGACGCCGAGGCTTATCTGGGCGGCGCTGTCACCGAGGCTGTCATCACCGTTCCCGCCTACTTCACCGACTCTCAGCGTCAGGCCACCAAGGACGCCGGTAAGATCGCCGGTCTGGAGGTCAAGCGTATCATCAACGAACCCACCGCCGCGGCGCTGGCCTACGGCCTGGACAATGAGAAGGAACAGAAGATCATGGTCTACGACCTGGGCGGCGGTACCTTCGACGTGTCCATCATCGAGATCGGTGACGGTGTTATCGAGGTGCTGGCCACCAACGGCGATACCGTCCTGGGCGGCGACGACTTCGACAATAAGCTGATACAGTGGATGCTGCAGGAATTCAAGAAGGCCGAGGGCGTTGACCTCTCCGGTGACAAGATGGCCATGCAGCGCCTGAAGGAGGCCGCCGAGAAGGCCAAGAAGGAGCTGTCCTCCGCGACCACCACGAACATCAACCTGCCCTTCATCACGGCGACCAGCGAGGGCCCCAAGCACCTGGATATGAACCTGACCCGCGCCAAATTCGACGAGCTGACCAGAGATCTGGTGGAACGCACCGCGATCCCGGTCCAGAACGCGCTGAGAGACGCAGGCCTGACGGCTGCCGACATCACCAAGGTCCTGCTGGTGGGCGGCTCCACCCGTATCCCCGCCGTACAGGAAAAGGTAAAGCAGCTGACCGGCAAGGAGCCCAACAAGAGCCTGAACCCCGATGAGTGCGTGGCTCTGGGCGCTTCCATTCAGGGCGGCAAGCTGGCCGGCGATAAGGGTGCCGGCGAGATCCTGCTGCTGGACGTTACCCCGCTGTCTCTGAGCATCGAGACCCTGGGCGGCGTGGCCACCAGACTGATCGAGCGGAACACCACCATCCCCACCAAGAAGAGCCAGGTCTTCTCCACCGCAGCGGACAATCAGACCGCCGTGGATATCAATATCCTGCAGGGCGAGCGTCAGTTTGCCCGCGACAATAAGAGCCTCGGCCAGTTCCGTCTGGACGGGATCCCGCCCGCACGCCGCGGTGTGCCGCAGATCGAGGTGACCTTCGACATCGATGCCAACGGTATCGTGAACGTCTCCGCCAAGGATCTGGGCACCGGTAAGGAACAGCACATCACCATCACCGGCGGCTCCAACATGAGCGATGCCGATATCGATAAGGCCGTCCGTGAAGCCGCGGAATTCGAGGCTCAGGACAAGAAGCGCAAGGAAGGCATCGACGCCCGCAACGACGCGGACTCCATGGTCTTCCAGACCGAGCAGGCCCTGAAGGACGTGGGCGATAAGCTGGATGCTTCCGCCAAATCCGCCGTTGAAGCCGATATCGCGGCCCTGAAGAAGACCGTCGAGGAATGCGGCAATAGCGACGAGCTGACGGACGCTCAGATCCAGGCCCTAAAGGACGGCAAGGAAAAGCTGATGAATTCCGCTCAGCAGCTCTTTGCCAAGATGTACGAGCAGACTCAGGGCGCTCAGGGCGGTGCTCAGGGCGGCGCCCAGGGCGGGTTCGATCCCAACAGCATGGGCGGCGGCAAGAACTCCGACGACGATGTGATGGACGCTGACTTCAAGGAAGTCTGACACAGGAAATAAGAGAAGTTGGTCAGGCAGCTGCCGGGTTTTCCCGACAGCTGCCGGGCCTGTTAAAAGGACAGGATAATGGCTGAGACAAAACGTGATTATTATGAGGTCCTGGGGGTCTCCAAGACCGCGAGTGACGACGAGATCAAGAAGGCTTACCGGTCCCTGGCGAAGAAATACCATCCGGACATGAACCCCGGTGATAAGGACGCGGAGGCTAAGTTCAAGGAGGCCTCCGAGGCCTACGCGATCCTGATCGATCCGGAGAAGCGCAGGCAGTACGACCAGTTCGGCATGGCTGCCTTCGATCCTTCCATGGGCGGCGGCGGAGGCTTCGATTTCAACAGCTCCGACATGGGCGACATTTTCGGCGATATCTTCCGCGATCTTTTCGGCGGCGGCTTCGGAGGCTTTGGCGGCTTCGGCGGTTCCCGCAGCAGCCGTTCGGCAAATGCCCCTCAGAAGGGCGCCAATACCCGTTCCACCGTGCGCATCAGCTTCATGGAGGCCATGACCGGTGTGACCAAGCAGCTGGAGATCAATCTGAAGGAGCGCTGCCCCGACTGCGGCGGCAGCGGCTGCAAAGCGGGCACCAGTCCCTCCGCCTGCTCGGAATGCGGCGGCAGCGGTACGGTCACCGTCACCCAGCGGACGATCTTCGGCATGGCCCAGAGCAGGAGATCCTGCCCCACCTGCGGCGGCAGCGGCAAGGTCATCAAGGACAAGTGCGGCAAATGCTACGGCACCGGCTACGTGACCAAGCGCAGCCGGATCGACGCGGAGATCCCCGCCGGCATTGACGACGGCGAAGGCATCCGCATCTTCGGGAAGGGCGAGCCCGGTGTGAACGGCGGCGATTTCGGCGACCTGCTCCTGACGGTCCGGGTCTCCGAGCATCCCGTTTTCCAAAGAAACGAATACAATATCTTCACCGACGTGGCGCTGAGCTACGCGCAGGCTGCTCTGGGGGATACCCTCCGTCTGGACACCATCGACGGTCAGGTGGAGTACGAGCTGAAGGCCGGGACCCAGCCGGGGACCCGCATCCGCCTCAAGGGAAAGGGCGTTCCGGTCCCCCGCCAGAACATGCGCGGTGACCATTACGTGACCTTCTCCGTGAAGGTGCCGGATAAGCTGACCAAGGAGCAGAAGGAGGCCCTGCAGGCCTTTGACGAAGCCATGGGCGGAACGCTGCAGACCGGCGAAAAAAAGAAAAAGGGACTGTTTAAGTAATGTATCATTTTTTCGCACCGGGAGAGAACGGCGCACTGGGGGAAATGCGGCTCACCGGACAGGACGTGAACCACATTTCCCGGGTGCTGCGCCTTAAGGTCGGGGACGAGATCACCGTTTCCGACGGACAGGATCGGGACAATCACTGTGCCATCACAGAGATCGGCCCCGATTTTGTGCGTGTTAAGGTCCTGTCCCAAAGCAGCAGGGAGACCGAATGTCCGGTGCATTTCACGCTGTTCCAGGGCCTGCCCAAGGGCGACAAGATGGAGCTCATCCTGGAGAAGGCCGTGGAGCTGGGCGCTGTCCGCGTCGTGCCGGTGGAAATGAAGCGTTCGGTGGTCAAGCTGGAGGATAAGAAAAAGCAGCAGCGCCGGGAACGCCTGCAGAAGCTGGCGGAGGCGGCGGCCAAACAGTCGGGACGCAGGCTGATTCCCGAGGTGGGAGAGATCGTCCCCTTCCGGCAGGCAGTGGCTCAGGCCCGTGAGCTGGACCGGATCCTCGTTCCCTACGAATCCGCGGAAAATATGACCCATACCCGTGAGGTGCTTTCCGGGCTCAGGGCCGGCCAGCAGGTCGGCATATTCATCGGACCGGAGGGCGGCTTTGATCCGGCTGAGATCGAAGCCCTGCAGGCGGCAGGCGCGGAAATCCTAACGCTGGGTCCCCGCATCCTCCGCACGGAGACCGCGGGGCTGGCGACGCTGGCCATGTGCATGCTATGGGCAGAGCCCTGAGAAAGGGAAATCATGGAAATCTATTTAGATAATTCCGCCACCACGATGGTGGCGCCGGAGGTCCGGGAAGAGATCCTGCCTCTGTTCACGGAGGTCTACGGAAATCCCTCCTCCCTCCATGCCAAGGGCAGCGAGGCGGAGCAGAGCCTGAGGACCGCCCGGAAACGGATCGCCGACAGCCTGGGCGTTCAGGAGAAGGAGATCTACTTCACCTCCGGCGGAACGGAGTCCAACAATACCGCACTGATCGGGGCGGCCATGGCGAAAAAGCGCCGGGGCAGACACATCATCACCACGGTCTTCGAGCATCCTTCGGTCGGCGCCACCTGCGACTACCTGGAGCAGGAAGGCTTTCAGGTCACCCGCCTGGGCGTGGATGCCCGGGGCCTGGTGGACCCGGAGGAGCTGCGGCAGGCGCTGCGGGAGGATACGGTGCTGGTCTCCGTGATGATGGTGAACAACGAGCTGGGCTCCCGCCAGCCGGTGGAGGCTCTGGGCAAGCTCATCAAGGACTTCGATCCGGAGATCATTTTCCACGTGGATGCCATCCAGGCCTACGGCAAATTCCGCATCCGCCCCAAGCGCTGCGGCATCGATCTTTTGTCCGCCAGCGGCCACAAGACCCACGGTCCCAAGGGGATCGGCTTCCTGTACGTGAACGAAAAGGTCCGCATCCTGCCGCTCCTTCACGGAGGAGAGCAGCAGAAGGGCCTGCGCTCCGGGACCGAAAACATGCCCGGGATCGTCGGTCTGGGCAAGGCGGCCGAGCTGGCCTACCGGGACCTGGACCGCGAGACCGAGGAACTGTACCGCCTGAAGGAAAAGCTGCAGCAGGGCTTTGAGGCCCTGGAGGGCGTTTCCGTCAACGGTCCCCGGGACCGTGACTGCTCTGCCCCTCACATCGTCAGCGCCACGTTTGCCGGGATCCGCAGCGAGGTGCTGCTGCACAGCCTGGAGGATCAGGACATCTTCATGTCCGCAGGCTCTGCCTGTTCCTCCCACAAGCGGGAGATGAGCGCGTCTCTCAAGGCCATCGGCCTTTCCCGCGACGCGGCGGGATCCACCCTGCGTTTTTCCCTGAGTCGTTATACCACCGAGGAGGAGATCGACACCGTGCTCCGGGTCACCGGAGAGCTGCTGCAGACGCTCCGCCGCTTCACCCGCAAATAAAGGAGCCACGCTATGGAATTTCAAGCCCTGCTGATCAAATACGCCGAGATCGGGATCAAAGGCAAAAACCGTTACATATTTGAAGACAAGCTGGTCAGCCGCATCGCCCAGGCCCTGAAGTCCGTCGAGGGCAAATTCCTCGTCAGCAAGGCCACCGGCCGGATCTACGCCCGGTCCGAGGAGCCCTTTGACGTGGAAGAGGCCGCCGAGGCCCTGCAGAAGGTCTTCGGCATAAGCGGGATATGCCCACTGGTCCAGAAGCCGCTAATGAAGCCCGAGGAGCTGATCCGGGAGGCCTGCGCCTATTTCACCGCCATGTATCCGGGCTTTACCGGCAGCTTCAAGGTGGTGACCAACCGGGCAAATAAGGCCTATCCCATGGAATCCAACGACGTGAACTGCGCCGTGGGCGAAGCCATCCTGAACGCGCTGCCCGGCTGTCACGTGGACGTGCATGAGCCGGAGGTCATGTTCCGGATCGAGATCCGCGAGGACGTCAATTTCTACTCCCGCGTGATCCCCGGCCCCGGCGGCATGCCGCTCGGGAGCGCCGGAAAGGGCATGCTGCTCCTGTCCGGCGGCATCGACAGCCCCGTGGCGGGCTGGATGGTGGCCAAGCGCGGCATGGTGATCGAAGCCGTCTACTTCCACGCGCCGCCCTATACCAGCGAGCGGGCCAAGCAGAAGGTGGTGGATCTGGCCACGATCATTTCCCGCTATACCGGACCGATCCGTCTGCACGTGATCAATTTCACGGATATCCAGATGGCCATCTATGAGACCTGCCCCCATGAGGAGCTGACCATCATCATGCGACGCTATATGATGCGGATCGCGGAAACGCTGGCTGCACAGGAGAACTGCCAGGCGCTGATCACCGGCGAATCCATCGGCCAGGTGGCCAGTCAGACCGTTCAGAGCATGGCGGTGACCAACGAGGTCTGCGAGCTGCCGGTGTTCCGTCCCCTCGTGGCCTTCGACAAGCAGGACATCATCAATATCGCCGAGAAGATCGGTACCTTCGAGACCTCCATTCAGCCCTTTGAGGACTGCTGCACGATCTTCGTTGCCAAGCATCCCGTGACCAAGCCGAACCTCGGCATCATCAAGCGGGACGAGGAGAAGCTGTATCCTAAGATGGAAGAGCTGTATGCCGAGGCGATCAAGAGCGATTTCGTCATCGTCTGCGCGGAAAACAGCTGACAAAAAAAGGGACTTAAGGAATTCCTTAAGTCCCTTATGGCTTTTCGTACGCTTCAGATAACGAAGGGGGCTACCGCTTCACGGATCTTATCGGCCTCTTCCTCGCTGTAGATCACCAGTTCGATGGGTTTGGTCAGGTCAAGGCTGAATATGCCGAGGATCGATTTGGCGTCCACGGTATAACGGCCGGAGCGGAGATCAAAATCACTGTCGAAATCGGTAATAATACGTACAAATTCCTTGACCTTGTCAATGGAATCAAGCTTAATGACAGCAGTCTGCATGAATAACTCCTTTCTATTTTGTTGTTCGTGCTTCTCTATATGATCAGTATACTCTCGAAACGGAGCAAGGTCAAGGGTCAATATGAAAAACTATCGCATATCCATTCACACCTTGGGCTGCAAGGTGAACAGCTACGAAACGGCGGCCATGGAGGCTGCCCTCCCGAAGGAGCGCTTCACCCTGGTCCCCTTTGAAGAACCGGCGGACGTGGTCGTGATCCACACCTGCTCCGTGACCAATATCGCGGACCGCAAATCCCGCCAGATGCTCCACCGGGCCAGAACGCAGAATCCGGAGGCGCTGGTGGTCGCCGTGGGCTGCTACGCCCAGGCTGCGGGAGAAGCGCTGCTGAAGGATGAAGCCGTCGATCTGATCATCGGCAACGAGGGAAAGACCCGTTTGCCGGAGCTGATCCTGGAGGCTTTGGAGGGCGGAGAGCGGAAGAAGGCGTACCTGACGGATATCGGGAAGACTCGCCGGTTCGAGGAGGCCCCGGCAAATTCCGCCGAGCACACCCGCGCCTTTGTCAAGATCGAAGACGGCTGCAATCAGTTCTGCTCCTATTGCCTGATCCCCTATCTGAGGGGCAGAGTCCGCAGCAGACAGCCGGAGGCTGTCCTGGAGGAGGTAAAGCGCCTGCTCACGGAGGGCTATCGGGAGATCGTCCTCACCGGGATCCACCTGTCCTCCTACGGGCTGGACCTGCCGGGAGACGCCGCGGGGACCGGGCTTTACGGTCAGCCGCTTTTATCGCTGATGCAGCAGCTGGACCGGCTGCCGGGGCTGGAGCGGCTGCGGCTGGGGTCCCTGGAGCCGCGCATCATCACAGAGGAATTTGCCGGAGCGCTGAAGGAACTGAAGAGCTTCTGCCCGCATTTCCACCTGTCCCTGCAGAGCGGCTGCGCCGCCACGCTGAAGCGCATGAACCGAAAATACAGCCCTGAGGAATATGCCGGAAAGCTGGAGCTGCTGCGCCGGGTCTTTGACCGGCCGGCCCTGACCACCGACGTGATCGTCGGCTTCCCCGGTGAAACGGAGGAGGAATTCGAAGAGACCAGAGCCTTCCTGATGCAGATCCGCCTGTTTGAAACGCATTTGTTCCGCTATTCCCGCCGCAGGGGCACCGTGGCTGACCGGATGCCGGAGCAGCTGACGGAGGCAGTAAAGGCCCGCCGGAGCCGCTGTCTCCAGGAGCTGGGGCAGGCCAACAGCCGGGATTTCGTTCTGTCCTTCGTGGGAGAGCGGCGGGAGATCCTGTTGGAGGAAGAGGTCCTGCTGGACGGAGCAGCCTATCTTACCGGCTATACCCGCGAGTACGTGAAGCTTCTCTGCCCGAAGGCGGATTTCCCGGAGGCAGGGTCCGGGGACCTCATCACCGTTCCCGTTACGGAGGCTGCTCTCGCGGACTATCTGTCCGGCACTCATTATCAAGGAGAAGAGTAAAATGTATCTGGAAAATGCTGCGCCGGTGGAAGCCGGTATTAAAAAAGCTTTGGAAAACTCCGGCAGGAGCCGCGAGAGCCTGAACCTGATCGCGGTCAGCAAGACCAAGCCTGTTGAGGCTGTGCTGGAGGCCTATGCCGCCGGTCAGCGGGATTTCGGGGAGAACAAGGCCCAGGAAATGACGGCCAAACGTGAGGTCTGTCCGGCTGACATCCGCTGGCATTTCATCGGCAATCTGCAGAAGAACAAGGTCAAATACGTGGTGGGCGCCGCTTACCTCATCCATTCGGTGTCCTCCCTTGAGCTGGCGGCGGAGATCCGGCGTATCGCCGCGAAGAAGGCTGTCCGTCAGCCGGTCCTGGTGGAGGTCAACATCGCCGATGAGGCCACCAAGCAGGGGCTCGGCCGGGAGGAAGCGCTGGAGCTGGTCAAAGCCATCGCCGACATGCCCGAGCTGGAGCTGAAGGGCCTCATGGCGATCGCTCCGCCGGTGCAGGAACCCGAGGAGAACCGGCGGTATTTCCGCGCTATGCGTGAGCTGCTGGAGGAGATCAACCGAGAGGGGCTGTACCCGACTCCGCTCACGGAGCTTTCCATGGGGATGAGCGGCGATTATCCCGTCGCGATCGAAGAGGGCGCCACCTTCATCCGGATCGGAACAGCACTTTTCGGCGCGCGGGATTACGGCATTCCCGTCAATGACGGACCGGACGCAAATTCAAAATAAATGTAAAATACCTCTTGCACTTTTCTTTCTTATGTGATACATTTCGAATATAAAGTTAAGGGGTGCCTTATGGATCGAATTGATAAAAAACTCTTACGTCTCTTACAGGAGAATGCCCGTTATTCGCTGAAGCAGCTGTCCGAAAAGGTCTACCTGTCTTCACCGGCAGTGGCTGCCCGGATCGAAAAGCTGGAGCGGGACGGGATCATCACCGGCTATCACGCCTGCGCCACGCTGGACCGCATGGGCTTCCATATCACGGCCTTCATTAACGTGGAGATGAGCCCCAAGCAGAAGCCGGCATTTATCGAATTCGTGACCGGGGTACCGAACGTGCTGGAATGCAATATCGTGACCGGCAGCTATACGATGCTGCTGAAAACGGCCTTCGCGACCACCTCGGAGATGGACGCCTTCGTCAATCAGGTACAGCGCTTCGGTTCTACGGAGACGCATATCGTCTTCTCTACCCCTATCCCTTCCCGAGGCATGCTGATCTACGAGGATGACGAATAATCAGTAAACGGTCCTTTTGGAGGTCCTATGGAAAGAAGCAGCGGAATCGTTTTGGGCATCACCTCGCTGCCCGGAAAATACGGTATAGGCAGTCTGGGTCAGACTGCCTATGTTTTTGCGGATTTTTTGGCGTCGGCCGGTCAGCGGGTCTGGCAGCTCCTGCCCCTCGGGCCCACCAGCTACGGTGACAGCCCGTATCAGAGCTTTTCCTCCTTCGCCGGAAATCCTTATCTGATCGATCTGGATATGCTGGCCGCGGACGGTCTGCTGACCGAAGAGGAGCTGGCAGAGGCCCGCTATGCGGGCGATCCCCGTCTGGTGGATTACGGCTGGCTCTGGGAGACGCGCTGGCCGCTGCTGGCCAGGGCCGCGGCGCGGGGGCTGGAGCGGGACCGGGAGGCCTGTCTGCGCTTTGCCGGAGAGAACGAGCGCTGGCTGGAGCCCTATGCTCTGTTCATGGCCGCCAAGCGCGGCTTCGGGATGAAGCCCTGGTGGGAATGGCCTAAGGCGTATCAGGCCGGGGACAAGGAAAGCACCAGAGAGCTGATCCGGAAGGAATTCGGCCGGGACGCGGAATTCTTTACCTGGCTGCAGTTCACCTTCTTCCGCCAGTGGGAGTCGCTCAGAGGCTACGTCCGTGAAAAGGGACTGAAGCTGATGGGGGATCTGCCGATCTACGTGGCGGCAGACAGCGCGGACGTCTGGTTCGAGCCGCATTTCTTCGATCTGGGCGAGGATAATCTGCCGGTGGAGGTGGCCGGGGTCCCGCCCGATTACTTCAGCAAGACCGGCCAGCTTTGGGGCAATCCGCTCTATCGCTGGGACAGGATGGAGGAGGACGGCTACGGCTGGTGGATCCGCCGGATCGACGGCGCCGGAAGGCTCTACGATATCATCCGCATCGATCATTTCCGGGGCTTTGACAGCTATTGGTCTGTTCCCTACGGCGCAAAGGATGCTGTCTCCGGTCACTGGAACAAGGGCCCCGGCATGAAGCTGATCGGTGTCTTAAGCAGCTGGTTCCCGGAGCTTTCCTTCGTTGCGGAGGACCTGGGGATCCCTTCTCCCGGGGTGAAAAAGCTGCTGCAGGACTCCGGCTGGCCCGGCATGCGGGTGCTGGAATTTGCCTTCGTGCCCGGCGCCGACAGTCCCTACCTGCCCCACAATATTCGGGAAAACAGCATCTGCTATACCGGGACCCACGATAATCTGCCGATCCGTGAATGGGCGGAGGAAAATCCCGAGGAGGCCGCCTTCGCCGCCCTGTACCTGTCGCAGGGTCCCGAGGAGCCCGCGAGCCGGGCGCTGATCCGGGCCGGCATGGGCAGCGTCAGCGCGCTATTTGCCGCGACCATGCAGGACGTCCTGGACCTGGGCAAGGGCCACACCATGAACCGGCCGGGGACCTCCGCCGGCAACTGGCGCTGGCGGATGCTGGACGACGAACTGACGCCGGAGCTCGCGGCTTCCCTGAGAGAGCTCACCGAGCGCTACGGGCGCTGCCCGCGAAAGAAAGAAGCTGAAGCAGACGAAGAAGCCGAAGCCGAAGAAGGAGCGTCTGCGGACGCCGTCGAGGACCTGCGCTGAGATATCAACAATAGAATAAGTCCCCTTTGCCGAAGCCGGTAAAGGGGACTTTTCCTTTTGAAACGGGGCGCTTTATCGCGCAGGGCCCGCCGGGGCTGCCTTGGTTTTCCGGTCCTCCTGAAGCCCTTTGCACAGCCGCAGGAACTGCAGGAGATTGACGATCGCCAGGAGACAGTACAGACACAGGATCGGCAAATAGCTGCCGAAGAGGTCGTGGCAGAAGGACATCAGCTGATCTCCGGCGATGATGGCCAGATTCGTCACGGCAGTGACCTTTCCGGCGACCTCATTGTAGCGCTCCAGCGGATAGCAGGCATAGATGACCGGGGTAATCGTGGTGCCGAAGCAGACGATGCCGACGCCGTAGGATAAGGCGGTCAGCACGATCAGCAGCGGGTGCTTCAGCAGGCAGCCCAGAAGCGCGAAGGCATAGGTGAGGATCACGCCGATGCAGCAGGCGGTCATGCCGGCCCGCAGTGACACGCGGTCGAAGACGCGGCCGATCAGCAGCTTGGAGACCAGCGCCGCCAGACTTTGGAGCATCAGCATTTTCGCGGCAAAGGAGGCGGAGCCGCCCATGGACTGCATCAGCGGCGAGAGATGGTACAGAATGACGCCGATGAAATAGCTGACGCCCAGGGCGGCAGCCATGGTCAGGAAGCGCTTATCCTTAAGCAGGGAGCCCTTCGCGGGGGCAGCAGAGGGAGCGGCGCTTTCCGTTTCTGCCTCTGCCTCCGAGGGCTGCGAAAGGGCTTCACGCGCTCCGGAAGCCTCTGTGGACCCATCCGCGCATCCTTCCGGCGCAGCCTCCCCTTCAGGGGCATTGCGCACCGCCAGGAAGCTGAGCGGCGCGACGATCACTGCCATGACAGCACCCGCCAGCTGAAAGGTGAGCCTCCAGCCGAGGCTCTCGATCAGGCGGTTGATCATATCCGGTAAGAGGATCCCGCCGAGGGAGGCTCCCATCAGGATCAGGCTGTTGGACAGGTTTCGGTATTTCGGGAGGAATCGTCCCATCAGCACCGGAAAGCTCAGATACAGGGCCACCGTGATCGGGAAGGCCCGCAGGGCAAACAGCACATACAGCTGCCAGATCCGCTGAACACTGCCCACCAGAGCCGTCAGCAGGCCGCAGACAAAGCAGCTGAGGAACAGCATCAGCCGGTAGTCCCTGCGCGGCCGGGACATGAATTTCCCGGCGGGAGAAGAGCAGGCCGCGATGCTGAGGCTGGAGATGCTGTAGGCCAGAGACAGGGCGCTGAAGCTGACGTTCAGGCTCTCGGTGATCGGGATCGTGAACAGGGAGCGGGCGTTGAACAGAAAGAAATTGACGGTGGCGTTGACCAGGATCCCGTAGAGCAGGATGACGGCGCCCCGCCTTTCGGCCTTCGATACGGCTTCAGACCTCATGAGACATCGCCTCCAGCACAGCCCGGGCCTCCTTAAAGGCCTCGTCACCCTTATCCCGGTAAAGCTCCAGCAGTCTGCGCAGCTTTCTCACGGTGTCCGGCGCCATGAAGCGCTCGTTGCCGCAGCGGATGAGATAGGCCAGCGGCATATCGGAGGTGAAGGCCTCCTTGTTATAGATCCTCGAGGCGGCCACCCGGTCGCAGAACATCTCGAGGATGTATTTGTCCGGCATGGGAACGGGGCCGATCATCGGCAGAGAGCCCGGCACGAACTGATAGTCGGTCCAGTACTCGTAGTGGTGGCGGGTGCGGCCCTTGTGGTGCATCCAGGCCCGGGAGGCGCCGCCCTGCTTCCGCTCCGCGTCGTTGGGGCTGCGGTCTCCCTGAAAATAGCGGGCACCGACCAGGAACTCCGCGGGAGAGTATTTGGAGAGATCGTGCGTCAGACCCTGCCAGATCAGTCCGCAGCGAAAACAATACCGCCTCACTAAGAGGCGGTGGGCCGTGATCGTGCGGAAATGCTTCCAGGCCTTGCTCAAAGTAAGACGGTATCGATTTTCAGAGGATGTAGGCATAACTGCCGCCTCCGTCAGATTTATTTAGTACCGAAGATACGGTCACCGGCGTCGCCGAGGCCGGGGCAGATGTATTTGTTGGCATTCAGCTCGCGGTCCAGGTTGCCGACGTAGATCTGAACGTCCGGATGCATCTCATGCAGCTTCTGCAGTCCCTCGGGAGCGGCAATGATGCACATGAACTTGATCTTCTTACCGCCGTGAGACTTGATCATGCGGATCGCGTCCACAGCGCTGCCGCCGGTAGCCAGCATGGGGTCGACGACCACGATGGTGCGTTCCTCGATGGGATGAGGCAGCTTGCAGTAGTATTCCACCGGCTCGTGGGTCTCGGGATCCCGGTACAGACCGATATGGCCTACCTTGGCGGTGGGGGTCAGGTTCAGGATGCCCTGGACCATGCCCAGACCTGCGCGCAGGATGGGAACGACAGCCAGCTTGCGGCCGCTGATCACGGGAGATTTAGTCTTCTCGATGGGCGTCGTCACTTCGATATCCTCCAGAGGAAGATCCCGCAGCGCTTCGTAGCCCATTAAGGTCGCGATCTCTTCAATCAGAGCGCGAAATTCATTGGTACCGGTATGGATGTCCCGGAGCATGGTGATCTTGTGCTTAATCAAAGGGTGAGTCAGGATGGTAACATTTTCCATAAGGAACACCTCTTTTCGTTTTTCTCGCTATAGTTTATCAAAGCTTAAGAGAGAATGCAAGAAGATATGACAAATTTGCCGCAAGAAAAGCCGCGCGGCGGGGGCCCGCGGGAATTAAGGGATTGACAGAAGCGCGTTGTTTCGGTAAAATATCAACTTAGCGAAAACCTATCGGAAAGGATACATTTCCATGACTTTATACGATGAACTGGTAGCCCGCGGACTGATCGCCCAGGTGACCAACGAAGAAGAGATCAAGAACATGATCAACGCCGGCAAAGCCACCTTCTATATCGGCTTTGACTGCACCGCGGATTCCCTGACCGCCGGCCATTTCATGGCGCTGACGCTGATGAAGCGTCTGCAGATGGGCGGCAACAAGCCCATTGCCCTGATCGGCGGCGGCACCACCATGATCGGCGACCCCTCCGGCCGTACCGACATGCGGAAAATGCTGACCAAGGAAGACATCGACCACAACGCCGAGTGCTTCAAGCGCCAGATGGAGCGCTTCATCGAATTCGGTGAGGGCAAGGCCCGGATGATCAACAACGCGGACTGGCTGCTCAAGCTGAACTACGTGGAGCTGCTGCGCGAGGTCGGCGCCTGCTTCTCCGTGAACAATATGCTGCGGGCCGAGTGCTACAAGCAGCGCATGGAGAAGGGCCTGAGCTTCCTGGAATTCAACTACATGATCATGCAGAGCTACGACTTCTATCATCTGTTCAAGAACTACGGCTGCAACATGCAGTTCGGCGGCGACGACCAGTGGTCCAACATGCTGGGCGGCACCGAGCTGATCCGGAAGAAGCTGGGTGAGGACGCTCACTGCATGACCATCACGCTGCTGACCGACTCCAACGGGAAGAAGATGGGCAAGACCGCCGGCAACGCCGTCTGGCTGGACGCCAACAAGACCTCTCCCTATGAGTTCTATCAGTATTGGCGGAACGTGGACGACGCGGACGTCATGAAGTGCATCCGGATGCTGACCTTCCTGCCGATGGACGAGATCGAAGCCATGAGCAGCTGGGAGGGCGCCAAGCTGAACGAAGCCAAAGCGATCCTGGCCTATGAGCTGACCAAGATGGTCCACGGTGAAGAAGAGGCGAAGAAGGCGGAGGCTGCCTCCAAGGCCTTATTTGCCGGCGGAGCCGCCGCGGACGTGCCCAGCTATACCCTGAAGGCGGAGGACGCTCCCGAGGGCAGCATCGATATCCTGACCCTGCTGCTGAAGACCGGTCTGGTGGGGACCAAGTCCGATGCCCGCAGAGCCGTGGAGCAGGGCGGCGTCGTACTGGAAAATGAGAAGATCACTGACTTCAAGTATGCCGTAAGCGTTGCGGATATCCCTGCCGAGGGCCTGCTGCTCAGAAGAGGCAAGAAGAACTTCTGCCGTGTGAACAAATAAGCAAGATCTTAAGATTTTTGACAAACGGAGAACAGAAAGGAAAAATTTCCTTGACATTCTCCGTTTTTTTATATAAAATAGTTGAGATGTGTTGTATATTCTACCTTCACATACATCGTACAATGAAAACTAAATAAAGGAGGTGCTCCTGTGACGAATGAAATGATTTTTGTCGCGGCATTAGGCACTCCGGCAGCGATCGCGATCGCCGTCGGGGCGGCTGTTATTGCGGCAGTTCTCGCGTGGGTCATTTCGGCAAATCATCAGAAGAAGCTGTATGCTTCGACTGTCGGTACCGCTGAAGTGAAGTCCCGGGAAATCATAGAGGAAGCGTTAAAAACAGCAGCAGAGAAGAAACGTGAGGCTCTTCTGGAAGCCAAGGAAGAGAATCTTGCCGCCAAGAACGAGTTGGAGCGAGAGACCAAGGAACTGAGAGCGGAACTGCAGCGGTCCGAGAGACGTCTGCAGAACAAGGAAGAGAACCTGGAGAAGAAGCTGGAGTCTCTGGAACGCAAGGAACAGAGCGTACAGGCGAAGGACGAGAACCTGAAGAAAAAGAATCAGGAACTGGCCGAGCTCATCGTACAGCAGCAGACGATCCTGGAACAGCTTTCCGGCCTGACCAAGGAGGAAGCCAAGGATTACCTTGTGCGTACCGTCGAGGAGGATGCTCAGCACGACATCGCCAAGAAGCTGAAGGAAATCGATGCTCAGGCGAAGGAGGATGCCACCAAGAAGGCCAAGGAATATATCGTGACGGCGATCCAGAAATGCGCAGCCGACCACGTGGCCGAGGTATCCATTTCCGTAGTGCCGCTGCCCAATGACGAAATGAAGGGTCGCATCATCGGCCGTGAGGGCCGGAACATCAGGGCTCTCGAGACCCTTACCGGTGTGGACCTCATCGTGGACGATACGCCCGAAGCAGTGGTGCTGTCCGGCTTCGATCCGATGCGCCGCGAGGTGGCCCGGATCGCGCTGGAGAAGCTGATCCTGGACGGCCGTATCCATCCTGCCCGTATCGAGGAAGTGGTCGGCAAGGCCCAGAAGGAAGTGGAAGAGTTCATCAAGGAACAGGGCGAATCCGCGATCCTGGAGGTCGGTGTTCACGGTATCCATCCGGAGCTGGTCAGACTTTTGGGCAAGATGCATTTCCGGACCAGCTACGGTCAGAATGCTCTCAAGCATTCCATCGAGGTGGCTCATCTGTCCGGCCTTTTAGCCGGAGAATTGGGCCTGGACGTCCGTATGGCCAAGCGTGCCGGTCTGCTCCATGATATCGGCAAGAGCCTGGACCACGACATGGAAGGCTCCCACGTACAGATTGGTGTGGATCTCTGCAAGAAGTACCGTGAATCTGCCGTCGTCATCAACGCGGTGGAATCTCACCACGGTGACGTGGAACCCACCACCCTGCTGGCCTGCATCGTACAGGCTGCGGATGCCATTTCCGCGGCAAGACCCGGTGCCAGACGCGAATCTCTGGAGACCTACACGAACCGCCTCACCCAGCTGGAGGAAATCACCGGCGGCTTCAAGGGTGTGGAAAAGTCCTTTGCCATTCAGGCAGGCCGTGAGGTGCGTGTCATGGTCGTTCCCGAGCAGATCAGCGACGATGCCATGACCATTCTGGCTCATGATATCGCGAAGCGGATCGAGGACGAGATGGAATATCCCGGACAGATCAAGGTTTCTGTCATCCGGGAATCCCGCACGGTGGATTACGCCAAATAAGCACAAAAAATCCTTTTCCGGTATAGCCGGGAAAGGATTTTTTTGTTATATTGGAAGTGGTCCCTTCGGATCAGGAGGAGAGAGGCATGAAGCTGATATCTTGGAACGTCAACGGCCTGCGCGCCGTATTGGGTAAGAATTTCATGGAGGATTTCGGGAAACTGGGCGCCGATATTTTCTGCCTGCAGGAGACCAAGCTCCAGGAGGGGCAGGTCGAGCTCTCGCTGCCGGGCTATTACCAGTACTGGAACTACGCCGAGAAAAAGGGCTATTCCGGGACGGCGGTCTTCACTAGGATCAAACCCCTGAGCGTCCGTTTTGGCATGGGCGTCGAGGAGCATGACCATGAGGGGCGGCTGATCACCCTGGAGTATCCGGAGTTCTTTTTGGTCTGCTGCTATACGCCCAACTCGCAGGACGGCCTGAAGCGTCTGGAATACCGCTGCCGCTTCGAGGACGATTTCAGGAGCTACCTTTGCGGGCTGGCGGAGACTAAGCCGGTGATCATGTGCGGCGACCTGAACGTGGCCCACGAGGAGATCGATCTGAAGAATCCGCAGACCAATCACATGAACGCGGGATTTTCCGATGAGGAGAGAGGCAAAATGACCGAGCTGCTGGCGGCCGGCTTTACTGACAGCTTCCGCTATTTCTATCCGGAGCTTAAGGACGCCTACAGCTGGTGGAGCTACCGGATGCGGGCCCGGGAGAGAAATGCCGGGTGGCGCATCGATTATTTCATCGTATCCGACGCGCTTAGGGACCGCCTGGAAAGCGCCGCCATCCACAGCGAGGTCTGCGGCTCGGACCATTGCCCGGTGGAGCTGGTGCTGAAGGACAATTGATCCCGCCTTCCGGAGTGAGATAGGCCTTGCTTTTAGGCAGAGCAGATGATATAATCTTTAATCGTATTTTTATCAATAGCAGAGGTGCATTATGCATTGGTCAGATGAGATCGCTCAGAAAATTATCGCCAGACGCCCCGACAAGGAAGAATATGTCTGCGCGGCAGGTATCAGCCCTTCGGGCTCTATCCATATCGGAAATTTCCGGGACATTGCCACCAGCTGGTTCGTGGTGAAGGCTCTGGAACGGGCCGGCAAGAAGGCCCGTCTGCTGTTCAGCTGGGACGAGTTCGACCGGGTACGCAAGGTCCCCAAGAACGTGGCGGCGGTGAGAGACGATTACGAGCAGTATATCGGCTATCCCTACGTGGACGTTCCGAACCCCTTCGGGGACGCGCCGGCCACCTACGCCGAATACTTCGAGCAGGAGTTCGAGACCTCCATGAAGCAGTTCGGCATCCCGCTGGATTACCGTCATCAGGCGCAGATGTACCGTTCCGGCGCCTATAAGGAGCACGTGCTCACCGCCATCCGCAAGCGCGGCGAGATCTTTGATATCCTGGACAGCTTCCGGACCCAGGACGCGCAGGAGGGCGAGCGGGAGGCCTACTATCCCGTGTCCATTTACTGCCCCTGCTGCCATAAGGACACCACGAAGATCCTGTCCCTTTCCGAGGACGAGACCGTGGCCGAATATGAATGCGCCTGCGGCCATCACGGCAGCTTTGACTTCAAGAAGGACTTCAACTGCAAGCTGGCCTGGAAGATCGACTGGCCCATGCGCTGGATGTACGAGGGCGTGGACTTCGAGCCCGGCGGAAAGGACCATGCCAGCCCCGGCGGCAGTTACGACAACGGCCGCGTGATCTGCGAGAAGATCTTCGGCTACGACGCCCCCTTCTTCCAGGGCTACGAGTTCATCGGCATCAAGGGCGCCACGGGCAAGATGAGCGGCTCCTCCGGCCTGAACCTGACCCCCGCCACGCTGCTGAACATTTACCAGCCCGAGGTCATCCTGTGGCTGTATTCCCGCTGCGAGCCGACCAAGGCCTTCGACTTCTGCTTTGACGACGGCATTCTGCGCCAGTATTTCGAATTCGACAAGCAGTACAACGATTACTGTGACGGCAAATGCGACGAATACGGCAATATCACCATGGATGACTGCCTGACCCACGGCAAGAGCCTGAAGACCGTTCCCATGTCCCTGCTGGTCCAGCTGGGCTCCATCGTGAACTTCAACGTCCCGATGCTGGAGACCGTTTTCAGCAAGATCGGCACCCCGTATACCTATGAAGAATTCAAGGACCGTCTCGATCTGGCCAAATACTGGCTGGAGGAGTGCGCTCCCGATCAGGCCAATAAGCTGCGCCGTACCCGTGATTTCGAGCTGTATGACAGCCTGAGCGGCGAGGAAAAGCAAGAGATCGCCCTGCTGAAGGATTACCTGGCCGCCGGCGGCTACAGCCTGGATGACTTGAATGCCGAGCTCTACGCGATCCCCAAGCAGGTCTTCGGGGAAACGAATCCCGGCCTGAAGCAGCTGCAGGGCAGCTTCTTCAAGACGGTCTACAAGCTGCTGCTGGCCAAGGAGAGAGGCCCCAGACTGTATCTTTTCCTCTTCGCCATGAACGTGGAAGACATCCTGCCGCTGCTGGATTTTGAAGCTCCCAAGACGGAGCTGGAGCTGCATCCGGAGCTTCTGGAGGTCAAGACGGAGGAGCCCAAGAAGAAGGAGATCGTCTACGGCGATCCCGATCCGGTGAAGCCCGTGGAAGCGGAGATCAGCCGTGATCAGTTCTTCACCGTCGACCTCAGAGTCTGCAAGGTGCTGAAGGTCCAGGAGATCCGCAAAGCCCGCAATAACCTGAAACTGACCCTGTTTGACGGCATCAGGGAGCGCACCATCGTTTCCTCCATCAAGGATTACTATACGCCCGAGGAACTGGTGGGGAAGAAGATCATCGTGGTGGCCAATCTGGCTCCGGTGAGACTGACCGGAGTGACCTCCGAGGGCATGCTGCTGGCCGGCACCAACAACGCCTGCGGCTGCCAGGTCATCTTTGTGGATGACCGCATCCCCGAGGGCACCCGGATCTGCTGATCCGCGGCTGAGACATAGCGAATAATAAAACAGGCGCCCCGAGCCTACACGCCCGGACCGCCTGCATTTTGTCTATCCTGTTCAGCTTTCCCCGCTCTGAACCGTTTCTTCCTCGCCGGAAGCCGTGCTTTCGCTTTCTATCGGCTCCCCGTTTTCATCGGTCTCCGGCTCGATCGGGTCGCCGTTCTCGTCGGTCTCGGGCTCGCTTTCCTCCGGCAGATCGTGGAGATGGCATTTGGCGGGGTGCTCGTCCTCAATATAGAGGTAAGGGGCGTCCACGGTCTTGGGCGTGGTCGGCGCCATCGTATAGTAGATCTTATAGCTGCAGTCCAGACAGCCGGGGCCGGCCTCCAGATTGGTCTCGTTGCAGATCTTGATCAGCGTATGGCAGTCGCAGTATTCCGTGGGCACGTTATCCGCGGCAAAGCTCTCCGTATAGACCTGGCAGCGGGGATCCTGATCGCAGATGCCCTCCACGGCCAGCTTGCCGCTCAGGGAGCAGACCCGCTTCGTGACGATCCCCTTCGGCTTGGTGAACTGCTTAACCGGAAGCTCCTCGTGGATCCGGTCCATGACGTTCTTCCAGATCAGCTTATGGTAGCTGGTCAGGTCCACGTTGCCCTGCAGCGCCACGTTGCCGTCGTCAAAGCCGGTCCAGACACCGCAGATGATATAGGGCGAAAAGGCACAGAAGCAGCAGTCCCGGCTCTTGCCGGTGGTATCGGTGGAGGTGCCGGATTTCCCGGCGGCCGGCATTTTATCCAGCTTGGCGATGTAGGAGGAGGAATCGATCCAGGTGTTCTTGATATATTCCTTCTCGAAGGAGTTGGCCATGGCCTGCGTCAGCAGATAGGCCGTGGTATCGCTGACCACCTCATGCGTCTCCTGGGTCTTGTCCAGCAGCACGTTGCCGTAATGGTCGGTGATCCTGGTGTAGTAGATCGGCTCGATATAATCGCCCTTATTGGCGATGGCGCCGAAGGCGTTCGTCAGCTCCAGCAAATTCACGCCGTAGGTCAGACCGCCCAGGCAGAGGGTGGGCCCCAGGTCCGTATAGACCTTGCCGTTGATGACCTCGCTGCGCACGAGAGAGCTGAAGCCGAATTTCTCCAGATAATCCATGGCCGTCTCGAAGCCTACCGTGTTGACCAGGAAATTCGCCGAGGTCACGTTCATGGAGTAGGTGATGGCCTGCCGGATGGAGCAGGTGCCCAGCCACAGATCGCTGCCCCACCAGTTGCGGATCGTCGCGCCGTTATAGTTGAAGGGCATATCCGGCTGCATGCTGGAAAGCGTCTGCCCGCAGCAGTCGATGGCAGGGGCGAAGGTGGACAGGACCTTAAAGGGGGAGCCGGGAGAGCGGAAGGCATCGGTGACCCGGTTGAGGGACCGGCTCACGGTCTTTTCCCCGCGGCCGCCGGTCATCGCCAGCACCCGGCCGTTATGGTAGTCGATGATGACGCCCGCCAGCTGCGGCTGGAGAGTATAATAGATCCGTTCACCGGCCAGACTGTCGCCCTCGGTGAAGCTGTCCTTCTTGAAGCGGTCCACCAGCTCCTCGATCTCTTCCTTGCTGTTATAGATCAGGTTCGTCAGACCGTAGGCATTCTTGATATGGTTCTCGGTATAGGTATGCGTGGTGCCGTCGCTCAGGGTCGCCTTCAGCTGATAGCTGAAGGACCATTTGAAGGCATTGTCCGGGTAATTGTCCGGATCGTTGATCTCATCGTCCAGGATCTTCTGGTAGGCGGAATCCTGCGTGGAATAGATATTCAGACCGCCGCTGTAGAGCAGGGTATAGGCGTCCGATTCGCTGTAGCCGAGCTCGGTCTGCAGATCCTTCAGGACCGCGTTGATCACGGCATCCGTAAAATAGCTGTAGGAGGAGGCCGTTTCCTTGTCCTTCAGGTTTTTGAGCCGGATCCGCTCATAGAGCTCGTCCGTATCCACCGGCGCCTCGCGGTAGCGGACGTCGCTGATGAGGCCCTGGTCCAGCATGTGGTCCAGAACGGATTTCCTGCGGACAGCATTGTTCGTCGGGAAGGTGATGGGATTGTAGCGGTAGGGGTTCTGCGTGATGCCCGCCAGGCAGGCGCACTCGGACAGGTCCAGCTCCCACACGTTCTTCTGAAAATACCGTTGGGATGCCACCTGGATCCCCAGGCAGTTCTGCCCCAGATTGATGGAATTCAGATAGCTGATCAGGATATCGGCCTTGCTGACCTCGCTTTCCATCAGCAGCGCCAGATACTGCTCCTGGAATTTGCGGATGAATTTGGCGCCCCAGCCCTTTTCACTGCCGCCGTTAAAGACGTTGTTCTTGATCAGCTGCTGGGTGATGGTGGAGGCGCCGCCGTTGATCTTCCCGTTCAGCAGGAGAGAGGCGGCCGAGCGCAGGATCCCGCGGATATCCACGCCCTCGTGGGTCCAGAAGCGTTCGTCCTCGATGGCCACGAAGGCATTGATCAGATCGTTGGGAACGCTGCTGATCGCCACCGGGTCCCGGTTGGAGCCTGAGGTGATCAGGGTCTCCTTCAGCCTGCCGCCCGCGTCGTAGATGTTGGACGCGATGCCCAGCGGCGTTACGGTCAGGCTTTCCGCCTCAGGCGCGGTATCGACGATGCCCCGGACCGTGCCGTAGGCAAATGCCGCCAGCCACGCCCCCAGCAGAACGACTGCCAGCAGGGTCAGCTTGAGGATATGCAGGATTAGACGGCTGGTGAGCCGTTTGGAGGTATTTGCCCCGGGAGACAGGGCCTCCTCCACGTGGGATCGACTGTATTTCATGGAATTTCTCCTTCGTACTGCGCTGAATGTCCCCCAGGCAAGGCTCGGGGAAGACCGCCGCGGACTCCCGCGGCCTCAAGGCTTCCGTACATGAAGCGATAATCTAAGCTTATTATAGCAGATTCCGCGGGAAAACAAAAGTGAAATCAGTGTGAAAGCGCCGGGATTTATGCTATACTGGAGCAGGAGGAAGAAATATGGCAGAGTATCGCATTATTTATCAGCCGGGTGAGGGCTATTACGAGGAGAAGCATTCCCGCTTCCTGGCCAGGGCCTGCCCGATCGGCTCGGAGGAGGAGGCCCTGAGCATCGTCGCCGCCGCCCGGAAGGAATTCTGGGAATACAAGCACCATTGCTATGCCTTTACGCTGGGCAAACGGGGCGAGCTTTGCCGCTCCAACGATGACGGCGAGCCCTCCGGGACCGCCGGAGCACCGATCCTCGAGGTCATAAAGGGCAGCGAGGTCCGCAATCTGCTGGTGGTGGTGAACCGCTACTGGGGCGGGATCCTGCTGGGCACCGGCGGCCTGGTGCGGGCCTACAGCTCGGCGGCCCGGGACGCGCTGGAGCATGCTCAGCTGCTGACCGTCCGGGAAGGAGAGGAATGGCGGCTGATCTGCGATTATTCCGACCTGAACCGACTGGATCAGGCGGTGGCCCGTCTCGGCGTGACTCAGGGCCCCCGGGAATTCGGCTCGGACGTTACCACCTTATACTATCCCACGGCGGAGACCCGGGACGGGCTGCTGAGGGCGGCGGAGGACGTCAGCGCCGGCTCCGTGATATATGAAAAGCTCCGGGAAGTGAGCTTCTCGGAGCTTAACGGAAAAATCCTGTTCTTCTGACGCTTAGCCCTGAGGCGGGTTTAACGTCTGCTGTGCTGCCGCCGCGCGGGCTGCCTTTTTCGCCTTTTTCTTTTTGATGCATTTGCGGAGAACCAGGACCACGACGGTGATGATCACCGCCCAGATCAGGAGGGTGGGCAGATTGCCGACGAGGAAGATCACGGAATTCTCCAGGAATTCACCCGCATCCTTCAGGGAAGCCTTGAAGCTGGCGGTCAGTCTCTCCCAGAAGCTTTCGGGCTCCGGCTCGGAATAATCCCGCACCTCCCGCAGGGAGATCGAAACGCTGCTGTATTCCACCTGATTGTCGTAGAGGCGCAGCACGGACGCCTGATACTCCAGCTGGCGCTCCACCTCGGTCAGCTTATCCTGGATGGTAAGCAGATCCTCGAGCTTTTCCGCCTTCGCCATCATTGCGATCAGGCTGTCCCGCTGGGTCTCCAGCGCCTTCAGCCGGCTGGCCGTATCGGTATAGCCCAGGGTGATATCCTTTACCTGCTCGCTGCTCTGGGTGACGTTGCCGGCCTTGCTCATTTCCTCGGCGAAATCACTCAGTTCCCCCACCGGGATCCGCAGCGTGAAGCTGGCATAGCGGATGCTGCCCGCGTTGCCCTTTCCGCCGATGCTGGAGCTTTCGATATATCCGCCTGCGGCGGCCGTCAGCTGCTTGATGACGGCAACGGCCTGATCGAATTCCTTGGACTCCAGACTGAAGCTCATGGTCTTGATCAGCTTTCTGCCGCTTTCGGCGGAATCGACGCTTTCCGCGGTCTTCTTGTCGCTGAGGACCGGGCCCTCGTCGTATTTGCTGCTGCTTCCGGTCTTGGAAGCGGAATAATTGACCTCTTCACTGAAGCCCGCCTGATCGTAATAGGCCGGCTCCTGTTCCTTTGCTACGTAAGAGCCTTTTCCGCAGGCTGTCAGCAGAGAAGCCAGCAGCAGTACCGCAAGGATCTTTGTGATCAGATTTTTTTTCATGATGATTCCTCCTGTTGGGGTGGCGGGCATCTTCGATGTCCTTTTGCCGATAATACCGACCAGGATCGGTAAATGTTGCAATGCCCGCGAAAAAAGTTTACAATATTTCCATCAGTTTGGCAACATTTTATCCGTCAGCTTTGTTTATCCATTGTAGGAAGGAGGGGACCATGTCCGGGCTTGAAGAAGTGATGAAGCAGTATGAGAACACCGTTTTCCGTACCGCTCTGTCCTATACCGGGGATCGGGAGGATGCTCTGGATATGGTTCAGGAGACCTTCCTGCGCTGGCTCACGAAACGTCCGGAATTTGCCTCGCCCGAGCATGAGAAGGCCTGGCTGCTTCGGGTCTGCATGAATCTCTGCACGAACCTGATCCACTCCGCGGCGCGGACAAGGAGCGAGGAGCTGCTGGATATCTATCCGGCAAAGGACGAAGAAGAGCAGGGGCTCCTGGAAGAGGTGATGGCTCTTGGCGGCGAGTACCGCAGCGTGATCTACCTTTATTACTACGAGGGCTACTCCACGAAGGAGATCGCGGAGATGAGAGGCACCAAGGAGAGCACGGTACGGTCGCAGCTGCATCGGGCCAGAAAGCTGCTGAAGGACAGGCTGGAGGGAAAAGAATGAGCGCTTATAAGGATTATATGGACCGCGTGGGAGTGACCCCGGAGGAACACGAGGCCCTTCTGAAGAATATCGAAGCCCGGGCAGCGGAGGCGGCAAATGCCCCCGAGCAGCCTCAGCTCAGGAAGAAGAAGCCGGTCTACCGATGGCTGGCTCCGGCGGCCGCGGCGGCCGTCCTGCTGCTGGTGATCGGCATCTCTCCCTTAGGTCTGCAGCGGAAGGGCAATGTATCTCAGGAAAGAGAAGAACTGCCCGGCAAGAGCGAGAGCCGGATAGAGTCCGTAGATGAGCCGGCATTCGAGGACGCGCCGGTCAGGGAGCCCCAGGCGGATAAGCCCGAGCATGCCGCCCCCCTGCCGGATGACGAGGGCTCCGGCAGCACCGGAGTGAAATGCGAAACGGAAAAGAGCGAAGGGCCTGCCGACAGCGGCATCATTCCGGACAAAAAGGACGTGCAGACCGGCAATCCGCAGCAAAGCAGCTGCAGCGAGGCAGAAGAAGGCCGGTCGTTCCTGCAGAGGGGCTGGCATTGGTTTACCGAGCAACTGAGCCGGCTGTACCGGTCGCTGTTCGGCACTAACTGAGTGACCGCCCCCCCGAACATAGAGAGAGGATATCCCCAAGCATTCATGGCTAAAGCCTTATTTATCGCAGAAAAACCCAGTGTGGCGCAGGAATTTGCCAAGGCGCTGCATGAAAACATGACCAGGGCGGACGGGTACCTGGAGAGCGAGCATGCCGTGGTCAGCTGGTGTGTCGGCCATCTGGTCACCATGAGCTACCCGGAGGCCTACGATCCCGCCCTGAAGAAATGGTCCATGGACACCCTGCCGTTTATCCCGGAGAGCTTCAAATACGAGCTGATCCCCGAGGTGAAACGGCAGTTTGACGTGGTTTCCTCCCTGCTGCACCGGGAGGACGTTTCCACGGTCTACGTCTGCACCGACTCGGGGCGCGAGGGCGAATACATTTACCGGCTGGTGGAGCAGATGGCCGGGATCGCGCCGGAGAAAAAGCGGCTCCGTGTCTGGATCGATTCCCAGACCGAGGAGGAGATCAGACGGGGGATCAAGGAGGCCAAGGACCTGTCCGCCTACGACGATCTGGCCGCCGCAGCCTACCTCAGAGCCAAGGAAGACTACCTGATGGGCATCAATTTCTCCCGGGTGCTTTCCCTCAAATACGGCTATAACCTCCGCAATTTTCTGGGCGATAAGTCCACCAAGATCGCGGTGGGCCGCGTGATGACCTGCGTGCAGGGCATGGTCGTGCGCCGCGAGCGGGAGATCCGGGACTTTGTCAAGACGCCTTTTTACCGGCTGCAGGGGGACTTTGCCGCAGGCGAGGGCGAAGCGCAGAAGACTCTTTCCCTGGAATGGCGGGCGGTGGAGGGGACCCCGTATTTCGGCTCCCCGCTGCTCTACAAGGAGAACGGCTTTAAAAAACGGGAGGACGCTGAGGCGCTGAGGAACCGTCTTCAGAACGAAGCGGCGGGGACCGTGGTCAAGCTGTCCAGCCGCAGCGAGAAGACCAATCCGCCGCTGCTGTTCAATCTGGCCGAGCTGCAGAATACCTGCTCCAAGACCTTAAAGATCAGCCCTGCGGAGACCCTGCAGCTGACCCAGGAGCTGTATGAAAAGAAGCTGGTGACCTATCCCCGTACCGACGCCCGGGTCCTGTCCACGGCCGTTGCCAAGGAGATCGACAAGAATATCCGCGGCCTTGCCCGCATCGGGGACGTGGCGGGATTTGCAGGAGAGATCCTGGAGAAGGGCCTCTATAAGGGGATCGGCAAGAGTCGGTATACGAACGACAAGCAGATCACGGACCACTACGCGATCATCCCCACGGGTCAGGGCCTTCAGAACCTCAGCCGGCTTTCGGCCCAGGCCCGCTCCGTTTATGAAAAGATCGTGCGGCGCTTCCTGGCGATATTCTATCCGCCCGCGGTCTATGCCCGCACCGAGCTGGAGCTCCGGCTGGGGGAGGAGCACTTCTTCGCCGGCTTCAGGAGCCTGAAGGAGGAGGGCTTCATGGCCGTCAGCGGTGTCTACAGCAGCAAGGCCAGGGACGAGGGCGAGGAGGAGCAGGATGGGAACGGGCTGGGAGAGGTCCTGGCCGCCCTCAAAAAGGGCGCGCGCCTGCCCCTGCAGAAGCTGGATATCAAGGAAGGGGAAACCTCCCCGCCCAAGCGCTACAATTCCGGCTCCCTGATCCTGGCCATGGAAAATGCCGGCCAGTTCATCGAGGATGAGGACCTGCGGGCCCAGATCAAGGGCTCCGGTATCGGGACCTCCGCGACAAGAGCGGAGATCCTGAAAAAGCTGGAAAAGAATGCCTATCTGGCGATCAATGCCAAGACCCAGGCGGTCACGCCGACGCTTTTAGGCGAGCTGCTGTACGATACCGTGGAGCAGAGCATCAAGCCGCTGCTCAATCCCGAGCTCACGGCCAGCTGGGAGCTGGGACTCACCCGCGTGGAGAGCGGCAGCCTCAGCGCGGAGGATTACATGGAGAAGCTTTCGGACTTCGTCCGCCGAAGGGTGGAACGGGTCGCCGGAGCCAGCTCCGGCACGCCCCAGCTGGCGGAAGCCTATCGCCGCATCGCCGCGGTCTACGGAAAATAACGCCAAATAAACGAGCAGGCCCCGCTTACCGGGGCCTGCTCGTTTGATTGTCATTCGAAGGCGTCTTCAGTCCGCTGCTTCTTTTTCCACCTCGCTGGCGATCTTCAGGAATTCCTCCATGGCGCGGGTGATGTATTTGCCGCTCTTGTGGAAGAAGCAGAGCTCCCGGCTGGAGAGCTCCGGATCGATCTTGTAGAAGATCACGTTGGGGTTGCGGTAGGTCTTGTTGATCAGGGTATCGGAAACGAAGGCGATGCCCATGCCGGAGCAGCTGACGTTATAGGCGGTCATCTGCTGATCCAGCGTCAGGATGACGTTCGGCTTCATGTTGTTCTTTTCGAAGAGCTTCAGCGCCCGGTCTCGGGTATCGTTGCCGTTCTTCAGCAGAATGAAGGGCTCCTTCTCGAAGGCCTTGATGGGGACCGCGGGGAAACGCTCGTCCAGGAACTGACCGCTGCGTATGTCCTCGCTGTGGATCCGGTATTCCGTCAGCTTCTCATTGACGGCATAGTTGACCGGGACCGCCAGCAGCAGATGCTCGGTCCGATACAGGATGGAGTTGTGGGTGGTTTTATCAAAGACGAAATTATCGATGATCAGATCCAGCGAGCCGTCTAACAGCCGCTGCTCCAGCAGGGGGGTGTTGGCCTCTACCACGTTGATCTCAATGTTCGGAAAACGCTCCGTGAAGCGGGCGATGATGGGGGGAAGGATACATGAGGTGAAGAGCGTGCTGCCGCCCAGATTCACCGTGCCGGTCTTGAGCTCCTGCAGGTCGTTCAGATAGTTGATGAAGCCGTTCTGCAGATCCATCATCTGCTTCACGACTTCGATATATTTGTGGCCGCATTCGGTGAGGCCTATGGGGTTGGTGCTGCGGTCGAAGATCGGGCTGCCGATCCGGTTCTCGATGCGCTTGATGGTCACGCTGAGCGCCGGCTGGGAAATGTACAGGTTCTTGGCGGCCTTGGAAAAGCTGCGTTCCTTGTAGACTTCATAGACGTATTCCGAATTGCTGAACATATAGGTAACCTCCCAATGGAATGTTGCCCTTATATTAGCATTGTGTTATGTGAATTACAATAAATATTATATATTATTCAAAGCCGTAATATTAAGAATAAGAAAATCTGAATGACGTATTCGTGAAATTCTGCAGTGCGCAAAAGCGCGGCATTCTTCCGGGCCGTCATCAAAAGCGCCGCGGCAGGATGCCGCGGCGGTTGGCCCGCCGGAGCTTCCGCAGGGAGGCTCAGACGGAAAAGGCTTTTTTGATATCGACCAGACGGGTATCGCTCTGCGTATAGCGGGCGGCAATGATGTCCGCTAACGCCATGGCCGTATCCAGAGAGGTCATGCAGGGGATCTTCAGGGCCATAGCCCGACGGTACAGCTGCCGGAAATCGCCCACGGAGATATCCATGACGGCACCGGTGTAGACCACGTATTTGACCTTTCCCTGGTTCAGGAGGTCGTAGATATCGTTATTTTCCCAGACGTTGCGGGCGGTGGTGACCTCCAGGCCCCGGCTGCGGATCGCCTCGGCGGTATCCGGGGTGGCGTAGATCTTAACGCCCAGGTCGGTGCATTTTTCCGCTAACGCGATGGCGTCAGAGTAATCGTAGTCCTCCACGGAGATCAGGATCCCGGTATTGCCCCGCTCGGTCAGCTCATGTACGTCGGTGCCGCTGGCCGTCAGCCCCTTATAGAGGGCCTCCGCCTTGGTCCGGCCGATGCCCAGGACCTCGCCGGTGGACTTCATCTCGGGTCCCAGGATGCTGTTGGCGTCGCTGATCTTTTCGAAGGAGAAGACCGGGACCTTCACTGCGTAGCAGGGGGCCTGCTGATAGAGGCCGGAGCTGTAGCCCATGCTCTTTAACGTCTCGCCCAGCATGACCCGGGAGGCCAGCTCCACCATCGGGACGCCGGTGACCTTGCTGATATAGGGAACGGTCCGGCTGGCCCGGGGATTGACCTCGATCACGTACAGCTCGCCGTCGTACAGCAGATACTGGATGTTCACGATGCCCTTGGTCCCCAGACCCAGCGCCATCTTCGTGGAGGCCTCCAGGATCTTGCCGACGGCGGATCTGCTGAGATTGTACGGCGGATACACCGCGATCGAGTCGCCGGAGTGGATGCCGGCCCTTTCGATATGCTCCATGATGCCGGGGATCAGGACGGTGGTACCGTCGGAAATGCAGTCCACCTCCAGCTCGGTGCCGGGCATATATTTGTCCATCAGGACCGAATTCGAGATGCCGCCCGCCAGGATCGCGGTCATGTACTCCCGCACGTCCTCGGCGCTGCGGATGATGCTCATGCCCTGACCGCCGATGACGTAGGAGGGGCGGAGCAGCACGGGATAGCCGAGGATCTTGCCGGCGATCAGCGCCTCGTCCAGCGTATTCACCGCGACGCCCTTGGGACGGCGCATGCCGAGGGTCTCCAGGAAGGCGTCAAAGCGCTCCCGGTCCTCCGCCAGGTCGATGCCCTCCGCGGAGGTGCCGAGGATCCGGACGCCCTGCTTATCCAGCGCGATCGCCAGCTTGATGGCGGTCTGGCCGCCGAAGGCGACCACCACGCCCAGAGGCTTCTCCCGCTCGATGACGTTCAGCACGTCCTCCTCGGTGACCGGCTCGAAATACAGCCGGTCGGCGGTATCGTAGTCGGTGGAAACGGTCTCGGGGTTATTGTTGATGATGATGACCTCATAGCCCAGCTTCCGCAGGACCTCGACGCATTTGACGGAGCTGTAGTCGAATTCGATGCCCTGTCCGATGCGGATGGGGCCGGAGCCCAGCACCAGGATGCGCTGCTTCCCGCTATCGGCAAAGGCCGCGTCCTCTCCCTCGTAGGCGGCATAGTAATAGGGCATCGGGCCGAAGGCGTTCTCCATGGTATCCACCTGGCGATACACGGGCTTTGCCTTAAGGGGCAGCTCCCGCACGCCGGCCAGCTTCATCAGGGCCCTGTCGCTGTAGCCGTATTTCTTGCCCTGCAGCACCTGCTCAGGCGTAATGGCAGGAGAGAGGCTCAGCTCAAAATCCGCCAGATGCTTCATGCACTCCAGAAAATACGGATGGAATTTGGTCACCTTCTGCAGCGCCTCCACCGACCAGCCGGCCTTCAGCGCCTCAAAGATTGTGAAGAAGCGCACGTCGTTGATCCTCTCCAGCCGCTCTGCCAGAGGAGCGTCGTCCTCGGGCGCCCGGTTCAGGCTGTCCTGCTTGATCTCGGCGCCGCGAACGGCCTTCATCAAGGCTTCCTCTACTGAAGAACCGATGGCCATGACCTCGCCGGTGGCCTTCATCTGCGTTCCCAGCTTCCGGGAGGTGTTGGTGAATTTGTCGAAGGGCCAGCGCGGGAATTTCAGCACCGTGTAATCCACGGCGGGCTCCTGCGCGGCAGTGCCCTTGGCGGTCTTATCGAAGCGGATCTCCCGCAGCAGATAGCCCATCGCGATCAGCGCGGTGACCTTGGCGATCGGATAGCCGGTGGCCTTGGAGGCCAGAGCGGAAGAGCGGGATACCCGGGGATTGACCTCGATCACGTAATATTCGGAGGTATCGGGCCGGTACGCGAACTGGCAGTTGCAGCCGCCCTGGATCTTCAGCTCCTCCACGATGCGCAGGGAAGCGTCCCGCAGCATCTTCAGGTCCTTTGCGCAAAGGGTCTGGGCAGGCGCCACCACCACGCTGTCTCCGGTATGGACCCCCACGGGGTCGATATTTTCCATGCTGCAGACGATCAGGCTGTTGCCCTCCGCGTCCCGCATGGCTTCAAATTCGATCTCTTCCCAGCCGGCGATGTATTTCTCCACCAGGATCTGAGAAATGGGAGAGGCGTCAAGACCGACGGCCGCCGCGTTCACCATTTCCTCATGGCTGTAGGCGACACCGCCGCCTCCGCCGCCCAGGGTAAAGGCGGGCCGGATGATCACGGGATAGCCGATGGCGTCCCCGATCTTCAGCGCGGTCTCCAGATCCTCGGCGGTATCCGATTCGATCGTGGGGATATCGATGGCGGCCATGGCGTCCTTGAAGAGCTGACGGTCCTCGGCCCGGTCGATGCTTTCCGCGTTGGTCCCCAGCAGCACGACCCCGTGCTCCTTCAGAAAGCCGTTCTTGTCCAGCTCCATGGCCATCGTCAGACCGGTCTGTCCGCCCAGTCCGGCCAGAATGGCCTGGGGCTTTTCCTTCTCGATGATCCGCTCGATGGTGGTCAGCGTCAGGGGCTCCAGATAGATCTCGTCGGCCATCTCCGGGTCCGTCATGATGGTGGCGGGGTTGCTGTTGACCAGAACGACCTCCATGCCCTCCTTCTTCAGGATACGGCAGGCCTGCGTTCCGGCGTAATCGAACTCGGCCGCCTGTCCGATGACGATGGGGCCGGAGCCGATGACCATGACTTTATGAATTCCTTGAATTTTCGGCATTTTTCTGTCCTTCAGCTTAAGCTGGCCGCCATGACGGCTTTGATGGTGTGCATACGGTTCTCCGCTTCGGCAAATACGATGGACTGAGGGCTTTCAAAGACCTCGTCCGTTACCTCCAGCGCCGACAGGCCGTATTTCTTGTGGATCTCGCGGCCGATCTCGGTGCCCAGATCGTGGAAGGAGGGCAGGCAGTGCATGAAGACGGCCTTTTCTCCGGCGGCCTTCATCAGCGCGCCGTTCACCTGGTAGGGCAGAAGATCCTTGATGCGCTTGGCCCAGATCTCGTCCGGTTCGCCCATGGACACCCAGACGTCGGTGTAGATCACGTCGGCTCCCGCGACCGCCTTCAGGGGATCGGTCTCGAAGCAGAGGCGGCTGCCGCTTTCCTTCGCGAAGGCAAGGCATTTCTCCACCAGCGCCTTATCCGGGAAATACTCCTCAGGAGAGCAGGCGGTGAAATCCAGCCCCATCTTGGCGCAGCCGATCATCAGCGAATTGGCCATATTGTAACGCGCGTCGCCGCAGAATACCAGCTTTCTGCCCTTCAGACTGCCGAAATGCTCCTGAATGGTCAGCATATCGGCCAGCACCTGCGTCGGGTGATATTCGTTGGTCAGGCCGTTCCACACCGGTACGCCGGAATACTTGGCCAGCGCCTCCACGATCTTCTGTCCGAAGCCGCGGTACTCGATGCCGTCAAACATCCGTCCCAGCACGCGGGCGGTATCCGCGATGGATTCCTTCTTCCCGATCTGGGAGGATTTGGGGTCCAGATACACGGGGTGCATACC